>DASSGP010000014.1:0-4186 GCA_035693405.1 Rudaea sp.
CATCGGCGACTCGGCGCGCGAGCGCTTTGAGCGCGAGCGGCGCATCCTCGCCGGGCTGGTCCATCCGAACATCGCCTTGCTCTACGACGGTGGCGAACTCGACGATGGCCAGGCATTTTATACAATGGAATATGTGGACGGTGTGCCGATCACGCTGTTCTGCGTCGAGGCCGACCTGGATATCGAAGCGCGCGTGCGCCTCCTGCGCACCGTCGCCAGCACCCTGGCGTTCGCCCATCGCAACCTGGTCGTGCATCGCGACATCAAGCCGTCGAACATCCTCGTTACCGACGACGGCCAGGTGAAGCTGCTCGACTTCGGCATTGCCAAGCTGATCGGGGCTGGCGCTTCGACCGATCCGGCGCTGACCCTGACCTCGGCGACCGGGCCGATGACGCCCGACTATGCGGCCCCTGAGCAGTTCCGCAACGAACCGATCACGGTGGCCACGGACATTTACCAGTTCGGCGTGCTGTGCTTCCGGCTGTTCACGGGCGCCGCGCCGTACCGCGCCGATCCGGCCGATCCGTATGCCTGGGCCCGCGCGGTGGCCGAGGAGGAACCGGTGACGCTGGCACGTGCGGTCGCGCCGGAGACGATGCACAGCGTCTGGGCTGCCAGTGTGGAGCCGACCCGGCTGCGGCGCCAGCTCAGCAGCGATTTGAACGCGATCGTCCGCCGCTGCCTGGCGAAGACGCCCGCCGAGCGCTACGGTTCGATGGACGCGGTGTGCGTCGACCTCAATGCGTATCTCACCGGCCGTCCGGTCAGCGCCCGCCGCGGCAGCCGCCGCTATCGCTTCGCGCGCTTCGTGCAGCGCCACCGCGTTCCTGTTGCCAGCGCCGCCGTCGTCATCCTGCTGCTGTGCCTGACGACTGCGTTCGCGCTGCGCCAGGCGCAGATCGCTGCGCGCGAGGCCGAACGCGCGAACTCGGTCGCCGCATTTCTCATCAGCCTGTTCCAGGTTTCCGATCCCGGCGTCAATCGTGGTGAGAAGCTCAACGCGAACCAGATTCTCGAACGCGGCGCGAAGCAGATCAGCTCCGAATTGTCCGCGCAGCCGGTGCAGCGCGCGCGCCTGCTGACGGTGATCGGCGAGGTCTACTCGGCGCTCGGCGATTTTCCGCGGGCAAAGGAGCCGCTGCAGAGTGCCATCGATATCGAACGCGTGGATGCCGAAGCCGACCCCATCGACCTTGGTCACGCCTTGCGCGCCCTGGCCTGGGTCACCCATCGCCAAGGCGACGAGAAGGCTGCGCACGCGCTGCTCGACGAGGCAGTGCTGAAGCTCCAGGGTGGATCCAAGCGCGCGCTCGATGAACTGGCCGGGGTGCATAGTTACAGAGGCTTGGTGCTCAAGGCGCTTGGCGATTTCGCCGGCGCTCGTTCCGAATACGAACTCGCCCTGGCGACTGCCGCACGAGCCGGCACCGATGAAACGCCGAAGGCGGCCGCGATACACAACAATCTGGCGCTGCTGTTGCGTGATCGCGGCGAGCACAAGGCGGCGCGTGTCGAGCTCGAAAACGCCTTGGCCATCTACCGGCGCGCGTACGGCGAGGATCACTATCGCACGATCGGATCGACGCAGAATCTGGCCGCGGTGATGCTCGACACGGGCGACATCGCCGGCGCGCTGCCGCTGCTCGAGCGCACGTCTGCGCAAAATCTGCGCCTGTTCGGCACGGGCAGTTCGGATTACGCGAATTCGCAGAACATGCTCGGCAACATTGCGCGTCAGCAGAAGCGCTACGACGAGTCGATCGCGTATTACGCGCGCGCCGAAGCGTCGTATCGCGCCGGTCTTGGCGATCATCATCCGTATCTGGCCTTCCCGCCCTACAACATGGGTGAAACCGAATTTGCACGCGGCAACTATGCCGTGGCGCTCGGCTATTACGACCGGGCACTCGCCATGCGCCGTGACCTGCTGCCGCCGGATCACCCCGAGACGGCCGACGCGCTCGACGCGCGCAGCCAGGCGCTGATGGCCTTGCAGCGTTACGAGGAAGCGCGCAGCGATGCCGAGGCCGCTCTGGCGATACGCCGCGCGAAGTTGCCGGTGGACGCGCCGGCGGTCGTGCAAAGTCTGCTGCATGCCGGACTGGCGGAATACGCCCTGAACCACCGCGAAGGCGCGAAGGCCAATTGGGACGAAGCGCTGGAGCGGGCACCACGTGCCTATCCGGACGGCGGCGACGAACTGGCGCACGTGCGCCTGGTCATTGCCGATCCGGACAGCGCGTTGCGCGCGAAATCGCTGTGAGTTCGGTTGCGCGACGCCGTGCATGTGCGCGTGCGATAACCTACTTGAATCCGTTCGCGCTGAGCGTAGCTCGCGTAGCGAGCGAAGTCGCCGGCAGGAGCCAAGTGCCTCGGAGGCCATGGATGGCCGGGAGCGGCCGGCCTACGCTCAGGGCGAACGGTCTTTTTTGGGCTGACGAAAATGGCGACGAGCATACCGATTGGAGCTGCCGTTTGACGCCGATCAAGTCACGGGCCTGAATTTCGACCAAAGTCGTGCTGGCCACGCGTGCTTTTGGGCCTAGCCTGCCGGCAGGCGCTTTCCGAGGGATTTGCCATGCGTTACGAAGACGAATATCGCCGCTCGATCGAGCAGCCGGAAGCGTTCTGGGCCGACCAGGCGCGGGCGATCCACTGGCAAAAGCCGCCGCAGAAGATCCGCGAATACATGAATCCGCCTTTCTGCAGGTGGTTCGTCGGTGGCGAAACCAACCTTTGCTACAACGCGGTCGACCGCCACCTCGCGGCGCGCGGCGACCAGCTTGCCCTGGCCGCGGTCTCGACCGAGACGAATACGACGCGGCACGTGACCTATCGCGAGCTGTACCGCGAAGTGAACACGTTCGCCGCCACGCTCGCGTCGCTTGGTGTCAAGCGCGGCGAAAGAGTCGTGATCTATATGCCGAATATGGCCGAGGCCGTGTTCGCCGTCCTCGCCTGCGCTCGGCTCGGCGCGGTGCACTCGGTCGTATTCGGCGGCTTTGCCTCGCACAACCTGGCGCTGCGCATCGATGATGCGAAACCGGTGCTGCTGATCTGCGCCGATGCCGGCATGCGCGGCGGCAAGGTCATTGCGTACAAGCCGCTGGTCGACGAGGCACTGCGCGCGGCGAAGTCGCCACCGCCGCATGTCCTGATCGTTTCGCGCGGACTCGACAAGGACCTGCAGCGCGTCGCCGGCCGCGACGTCGACTATGCTGAGCTGCGCGTTGCGCACGAAAACGCCGAGGTTCCGGTCGAATGGCTAGAATCGAACGAGCCCAGTTATCTGCTCTACACGTCCGGCACGACCGGCAAGCCGAAGGGCGTGCAACGCGATGTCGGCGGCCATGCCGTGGCCCTGGCGACATCGATGCGCACGGTGTTCGACGTCGGACCGGGCCAGGTCATGTTTTCGACTTCCGATGTCGGCTGGGCCGTCGGCCACAGCTACAACATCTACGGCCCGCTGATCGTCGGCGCGACCTCGCTGCTGTACGAAGGCCTGCCGATCAGTCCCGACGCCGGCATCTGGTGGAAGTTGTGCGAGCAATACGGCGTGCGCTCAATGTTCTCGTCGCCGACCGCGATCCGCGTGTTGAAGAAACAGGATCCGGCCTGGCTGAAGAAGTATGACCTGTCGCAATTCAAGTACCTGTTCCTTGCCGGCGAGCCGCTCGACGAACCGACCGCCAAGTGGATCAGTGAGGGCCTGGGCAAGCCGGTCATCGACAACTACTGGCAGACCGAGACCGGCTGGCCGATCCTGTGCCTGCAGCCGGGACTCGACATGAAGCCGATCCGCTTCGGCTCGCCGGGCTTCGCGAACTTCGGCTACAAGCTGCGCGTCATCAACGAAGTCACCGGGCACGACGCCGAAGCCGGCGACAAGGGCGTGCTCGTGATCGAGCCGCCGCTGCCGCCCGGCTGCCTCAGCACGATCTGGCACGACGACGAGCGTTTTGTAAAAAGCTACTTTTCCCATTTCAAGGAACTGCTGTACAGCTCGCTTGACTGGGCGATCCGCGACGGCGACGGCTATACGTTCATCCTCGGCCGCACCGACGACGTCATCAACGTCGCCGGGCACCGGCTTGGGACGCGCGAGATCGAGGAATCGGTCGCCACGCACGCGAGTGTCGCCGAGGCCGCCGTGATCGGCGTGCACGACGAACTCAAAGGC
>DASSGP010000015.1:0-2906 GCA_035693405.1 Rudaea sp.
TCATTCGCTTTCTCGAAATACTCACCGGTGTCGTCGAGCCGAATATCTCGCAATGGCGGCGGGCGCTCTGCGGCGACCTGACCTCGGCCTTCGATTTCACGACGGCCGTCTTCAGTTTCCCGGACCTACCCTCGGCAACTCGGTTGGCTGGACCAACGATGCACGATGAATGCCCCGCTGTTCCGGCGTTTCTGCCGGGGGCGATGGCGGTGTCTGCTACAGGCGCGGCCGCCAGGCCGGCACGTGCGCTGCCCTATCGGCCAAATGCCGAATGCCGCGTGGACCATGACAACCGCACGCTGTGGATCGAGATGATCAATACGGGGTCGCGCGCGGTGAATCATGCGATCTACACGAGCGAGGATGATGTTCCGCGCTTCTACGACGTCCCTGCGCAAGTCGGTTCGGTCAAGGACTGCTTTGCCGTGCCGGTCCACGGCACATACGATCTGTCGGTCTATGGTCCGGGCGACTTTCTGCGGCGCATGGCCGGAGACATCGATGGCGCGGGCGGGCGCCTGGAAGTCAGCTGCGCATATCGATGCAGCGCGACGAAGCCGGCAAAGGTGTTGTTCACGATGACGAACGGCGGCAGCAAACGCGTGGACTTCACGATTGCCGCCAACGCTTGGCGCAACGACGGACCATGGATCCACTCGCTCGAACCGGGACAAACGGTGTGCGACTCCTTCGAACTACAGCATCCGAACAGTTCGTACGATTTCACCGTCACAACGAATGCCGACGCCGAGTTCCTGCGGCGCTTTGCCGGACGCCTCGAACCCGAAGGTGCCTTGGCAAGTGCGAGCAGGATCGATCTCGGCGGCATGGCCCGCGTCTCTTCCAGGATGTCGGTCCGCACTTAGCCCGACACCGGCGAATTCGCGCCGTGCTGGCCGCGGGCGCCTTCGGAACGCTGAATTGTTCTCGCGCGCCTGTTTGTCACAAAAGATACATTATCCCGTAATCCACATTTCAACCCGCACCGGGTAGCCTGCAGGCCTTGCAGGAAGCCTCGCGCATGCGTGTCGGCATCGTTACCGAAACCTATTCACCCGAGATCAACGGCGTCGCGCTGACCGTCGCCGGGCTTGCGCACGGGCTGGCTCAGGCGGGGCACGCCGTGCAGGTGATCCGGCCGCGGCAGAAATCCGACTGTGCAGGGGCTGCGATCGAAGAGCGAATCGACACGACCCTGGTGCGTGGCGTGCGCCTGCCGCGCTATCCGGGACTGCAATTTGGTCTGCCGGCCCGGCGGCGCCTTGTGGCTTTGTGGAAAAGTGAACGGCCCGATGCGATCTACGTCGCGACCGAGGGGCCGCTCGGCATGTCGGCGCTCCGCGCTGCCCGCGAACTCGGAATCCCGGCGAGTACCGGATTCCACACACGCTTCGACGATTTTGCCCGGCATTACGGACTCGGGGCGCTGACTTCGCTGGTGTTCGCCTATCTGCGGCATTTTCATGGGCTCGGCGCGGCGACGTTCGTGCCGACGGCCGAACTGGCGGAGTTCCTCGCCGGCCGCGGTTTCCACAACGTCGTGCGCCTTCCACGCGCGGTCGACACGCATCTGTTCTGCCCATCGCGACGCGACGAGGCACTGCGCGCCCAGTGGGGTGTCGGCCCGGACCAGCTCGCCGTGATTTATGTCGGCCGCATCGCAGCAGAAAAGAATCTGCCGCTGGCAGTACGCAGCTTTCGCGCACTCCAGCGCCAGTTTCCGCGAGCGCGCTACATCTGGGTTGGCGACGGCCCGGCGCGCGCCACGCTCGCCGGACAAAATCCGGACTTCATCTTCGCTGGCGTCAAGTGCGGCGAAGAGCTCGCACGCCATTATGCGAGCGCGGATCTGTTCCTGTTTCCCAGTCTCACCGAAACCTTCGGCAACGTGACGCTCGAAGCGCTCGCCAGCGGCTTGCCGACCGTGGCGTTCGACTATGGCGCCGCGCGCGAGCACCTGGCAGCGGACTGTGGCCGGCGCGTTCCACGCGGAGATGGCGACGGATTTGCGGCTGCGGCATGCCTTCTGGCCAGCGACCCTGCGGCATTTACGGCCGCGCGCACGGCAGCGCGCAGGCGCGTTGCCCACCTCGAGCCGCGGACCGTCGTTGCGAGTTTTGCGCAGGCGCTTGCGGAACTGACTGGTGCAAGCACGGCGCAATCGGGTCTGGTAGATTCCGTCGATCCGGCCGCCGCGTTGCGTCGCGAGGCAGACGAGTCCGCCGGTGTCAGTACAACACCCGCGCGCGCAGAGTGCCCGGGATCGCTGCCAGCGCATCCTTGAGCTCGCCGGCGTGCTCCGCGGTCGTCGACACGTCGATGACGACGTAGCCCACGCGAGCGTCGGTCTGCAGGAACTGTGCGTCGATGTTGATGCTCTCGCGCGAAAACACTTCGTTGATGCGCGACAAGATGCCGGGCACGTTCTGGTGAATGTGCAGCAGGCGCTGGCTGTTGGGATGGCCGGGCAGCGAGACTTCGGGAAAGTTAACCGCTGACAGCGTGCTGCCGTTGTCGCTGTAGCGCAGCAGCTTTGCCGCGACTTCGCGGCCGATATTGTCCTGCGCTTCGAGCGTGCTGCCGCCGACGTGCGGCGTGAGGATCACGTTGTCCATGCCGCGCAGCGGCGAGACAAACTCATCGTCGTTGCCTTGCGGTTCGACCGGGAACACGTCGATCGCCGCGCCCGACAGGTGTCCGGAGCGCAGGCTCGCGGCCAGCGCATCGATGTCGACGACGGTTCCGCGCGCGGCATTGATCAGCAGCGAGCCTTTGCGCATCGCCGCCAGCTGTTTCGCTCCGATCATCCATTTCGTCTGCGGAGTTTCCGGCACGTGCAGGCTGACGATGTCCGAGCGCGCCAGCAGGTCGGCCAGGCTCGCCGCAGGATGCGCATTGCCGAGCGC
>DASSGP010000016.1:0-17320 GCA_035693405.1 Rudaea sp.
CGCGGAAACGACGAACAAGCGCGACCAGGCCTGGCATCGCATGCTGATCAGCATCTTCGTGACCGACACGCTGCAATTCGCCGCGATCCTGCTGCTGATCTGGGTCGGCGTGCGCCTCGGCCTGCGTCCGCTGATCGCGCTAAGGCGCCAGATCGACTCGCGCTCCGCGCAGGACCTGGCGCCGCTGGACGAGACGCGCGTGCCCGGCGAGGTGCGTCCGCTGACGCAGGCACTCAATCGCCTGTTCGCCACCGTTCGCAGCAACGCCCAGGGCCAGCAGCAGTTTTTGGCCAACGCGGCGCACCAGCTGCGCACGCCGCTGGCCGGACTGCAGACGCAACTGGAACTGCTGCGTCACGACACCGACGCGGCGGCCGTGCGCGAACGCCTGATCGGCCTGCTCGAAGGCACGCGCCGGCTTTCGCACACGGCAAACCAGCTGCTTGCCCTCGCGCGCGCCGAGCCGACGGCAACGGCGGCGGCCGACTTCGGCGAGGTCGACCTGCGCGAACTTGCCGAGGAAGCCGTCGCCAAGCATTTCGATCGTGCCCTGCGTCAGCATATCGACCTGGGAGTCGAGGCGGCGCGCGCGCGGACACGCGGCAGCGCCTGGCTGTTGCGCGAGATGCTCGCCAACCTCGTCGACAATGCGCTGGCGTACACGCCGGCCGACGGCCGCGTCACCGTGCGCTGCGGCATAACGGCTGGCACGCCCGCGCAAAGCTATGTCGAGGTCGAAGACGACGGACCGGGAATTCCACCCGATCAGCGCGCGCGCGTCACTGCGCGTTTCTATCGGGCGCCCGGGACCAGCGGCGACGGCTGCGGCCTCGGGCTGGCGATCGTCGATGAAATCGTGCGCGGCCACCACGCAACGCTGGATATCGGCAGCGGAGCGAACGATCGCGGCACGCGCGTGCGCGTGACGTTTCCTGCTGCGTGAATATCGAAACTTGAACGACGCTCCCGCACAGATTCGCGCGCGAACGACAGAATATTCGGAAAATATCGTGATCGCCGCGATTCCGGGCTCGAGCGAACGCTTGTGCGCGAATGATTGCAATGCGGTTCGCGCGCCTGGCCCAGCGCTCAAGCGACACGAATCTTTACACGTTTACAGGTAACCCTCACGCAAATGTCAGGTTTATGCAAGGTTGTTGCCCGTATCCTAGCGACGCGGTGGCGGGACTCCCCACGTCGTTCCCCCGACGCCCCATCGCGACCCCAACGGCCCGCTCCCCCAGGCGGGCCGTTTCTTTTGGCGCGGCGCTGAACGTCCATACCGCCACACAGCACGGAAATCAGCCGCGAAAAATTCGTAGGGTGGGCCTTGGCCCACCGCACTTCTTTTTGCCGCAAAACAAAGACGGTGGGCCAAGGCCCACCCTACGTCAGTGCCCCCAATAGCCCGGCACGTAGCGCCAGCGCGAACCGTACGCCACCCAGTGCGACGGCACCCAGCGGTAACCATGGCGCGCCGGCACCCAGTAACCGGGGACCCAGAAATAGCGGTGACCGTTCCAACGCCAGTAGCCTGGCGCCCAAACGTAATTGACACGCGGCGCCGGCACGACTTCGACGCGCGCCGCCGGCGGCGCCACGCCGACGATCACGTCGACGCGTGCCTGGCTCGTCGTCGGCGCGGTCAGCGCGGCGATCGCAAGCAATGTTCCGCCAGCAAGATGGGCGATACGCATGTTTGTGACTCCTCTCGACTCGAATCCAGCCAACTCAATCCAGCCACCTCAAGTCCAAGCGTGGTCAAATCCGGCGGCCGGCTTACTCGAAGCACGGTCCTTTCCGGAAATGGTAATGCGCAGCGGCGCCGCTGGTTTACCGGCTGAGTTCGCCGTTTAGCTGGCGTTGCCGACGTCGACGCCGCGTGACGAAGCCAGCCCGTGCGCTTCAGCCCGCGCGCGGCTTCGGCCGCTGCCAGTGCTTCAGCGCGTCGCGCGTGCGTTCGCGGCCGAGTTCGATGACCTCTTCGGCACGGTGGAATTCGTAGAACGCGCAGACATTGCGCGGGACGCGGATGATCAGGTCCGGCGGCTGCGCGGCCAGCTTGAAGCGCGTGATCGTCTCCTGCACGACGTCGAGCGAGCGCGCGAACAGTTCGAGCAGTCCCGGATCCTCGGCAGTCACGGATTTCGTCTCGCGCCGCTCGACCAGGCCATTGATGAAATCGGCGATGCGTTGCCGGTAGCTCGGCGGCGGCGGTTCGGTCGACGGCAGCGTCGCCTCGCGCGCGGTTTCCGACGCCGGTTCGGCGTGCGGCAGCGACGCCTGAACCGGCGAGGATTCGTCGACGAGTACGCCGGCGACACTGCCGAATGTGCTGTCGGTCGCTGCCGTCGTCGACGTATCGGGCGACTCGTCGAGTTGTTCCGCCGGCGCGTTGATGTCGACGGCAATCGTGCAGTCGGTCAGGTCGCGCAAGGTCGGCGTGATCGGCACCGGATTGAGCAGACCGCCGTCGACCAGCGTGCGGCCCTCGTAGTAATGCGGGCGCAATATGGTCGGGATCGCGATCGACGCGCGGATCGCGTCGAACAGCGGTCCGCGCGAGAACCACACTTCGCGTTGCGCCATCAGGTCGACGGCAACGGCCGTGTAGGTGATCGGCAGGTCCTCGATGTTGACCTCGCCGATCAACCCGCGCAGCTTGTCGATGATGCGGTCGCCCTTGATCAGCCCGCCGCCAGCGATGGTCCAGTCGAGCAGGCGCAACACATCGAAGCGCTGCAGTGGCTTGACCCAGTCGCGATACGCGTCGAGCTTTCCGGCAGCATAGACGCCGCCGACCAGCGCGCCCATCGACGAGCCGGCGACACTGCGGATATCGAAGCCCTGTGCGACCAGTTCCTCGATCACGCCGATGTGCGCGTAACCGCGCGCGCCGCCGGAGCCGAGGACCAGCGAAACCGTCGGCGCGGTCGGCGCTGTCATCTGCGCGTGCCTTTCATCGTATCTCCTGAAGTGCGGTTGCCATGTTCCGCGCCGATACGTGCATTCTTCATCGCGGCGCGACGCATTACTATAGCCGTAAGCCCCGAACCGACAACCATGACAGCAGCGGAGTTGCCCCCATGCTCGATTTTCGTACCGGACAGATTTTCGGACTGCTGCTGCGCACGCTGCCGTTTCTGCTCTTGCGCGTGGTCGTGTACATCGGCATCACGTTCGCCTACGTGCTCGCAGTCGGCGTGGGCGGTGGCATCGGCCTGCTGTTCGGCAAAGTAGGCGGCAATGGCGGCGGCGGCGCCGGCATCGGCGGGCTGATCGGCTTCGGCATTGTCAGCGGCGTCTTGTACTGGGCACGCCAGTATCTGTTGTACCTGGTCAAGGCCGGCCACGTCGCCGTATTGGTCGAACTGCTCGACGGCCGGCAGATCCCGGGCGGCAAGGGCCAGATCGACTACGCAACGAACATCGTCAGGCAGCATTTCGCGACATCGTCCGTCTTGTTCGGACTGCATCAGCTGATCCGCGGCATCCTGCGCGTGTTCAACCGCGTCACCGTCAGCATCGCCTCGTGGCTGCCGATTCCCGGCCTCGACCTGCTGGTCAAGCTGGTCGACGCGATCATCAACACGTCGCTCACGCACTTCGATCTGGTCATCCTCGCGCAGATCCTGCGCCGCAAGACCGGCAACGACGACAATCCCTGGGCGATCGCGCGCGACAGCACGGTGCTGTACGCGCAGAATTACAAGGGCGTGCTGAAAAATGCGGCGTTCCTGACGTTCATGATCTGGGCGCTGACGCTGCTGATTCTGGCACTGGTCGCCGCGCCGATCGCGGCGCTGATCGGCCTGTTCCACGTCCATGCGGGTTTCTGGACGTTCGCGCTGGCCGTAATCGCGGCGCTGAGCCTGAAGGCTGCGCTGATCGATCCATTCGCGACCGTCGCGCTGATCCAGGTCTACGACAAGATCACGGCCGGGCAGACGCCGAATCCGGAATGGACGGCCAAACTCGAATCGATGTCGGCGAAGTTCCGCACGCTGGCGCAGAAGGCGCGCGATGCGGCGACGCCACCGTCATCGAGTCCTCAGTTGTCGATGGGGACTTCGGGCGTCTAGGTCGGCGGCGACGCGGAGCGCGAGCGCCGCAACCTACGTCAGTCCCTGGTACGCGCCAACGGCGAGTTGCAGCATGATCTTCATCTCTTCGCGCAGCGAGATCGGCGCGACGATTTCCGCGTCGGGACCGTACTTGAGCACATCCATCAGCAACTCGCGCGAGTTGCTGTACGGCACCTTCAATTCGTAGCGGCCGTCGTTGAGCCACTCGCCTTGCTGCTGCGAGTGCCAGTGCTCGTCGGCGACCCAGCGCGCGGCGTGCGGCGAGAAGCGGATCGTCGCCCACGCCTTCGGCGCGCCGGAGAAGATGCCGTAGCTCGACGCCAGATGCTGGTTGAGTTCGCTGTTGTCGCGATCCTGCGCCGCGTCGTCGAGCACTTCGGCGCGCGCAATGCGGTCGAGCGCGAAACTGCGCAGGCCGTCGCGGCTGTGGTCCCAGGCATCGAGGTACCAGTTGTCGCGATAGTGCGTCAGCCGCTGCGGCGACACGGTGCGCTGCGTGCCCTCGTTGGTCGAGCGCGCGCGATAGGCGAACTTCAACTGCTTGCGGCCGAGCACGGCGCTGGCGACATGGCGAAACGTCGCTTCGTCGACCTTGCGCGTGCCGCTGCCGATCACGCGGATGCGTTCGACCGGAAAGCTCTTGCCGTCGGTCTGGTCCGATAGCAGCCGGTCGATGCGCGAGCGGAACGGCGCCAGCGTCGTGGCAAGGATGCCCGGGCCGGTGCGGCCGACGAGTTCGTTCAGCGCGAGCAGCGCCTGCAGTTCCTCGCTGTTGAGCCAAAGGCCCGGCAGTTCGAAGCGTTCGGCTTCATCGCTGGCGTAGTGGAACGCCGCCTGGTCGCCGTCGCTGTCGAGCGGCGCGCCGAGCGCATCGCGCAGGAAAGCGATGTCGCGGTAGACAGTCGCGCGCGAGCAGCCGAGTTCGTCGATCAGGCGCGCGAGCGGCACCGGATAGCGCGCGGCCTTCAGAATCCGGTGCAGGGTCGAGATGCGTTCGTAGCGGTCCATACGCCTATGGTACGCGATGCGCTCGCCAGGCAAGAGCGTTGCCGCGGCCCACTTCAGGCCGGCATGACTTGCTCATCCTCGATCGCCGCGCGCTGCATTTGCTCGCGCGAGCGCTTCCACTCGGCCTGCATCTCCCTTGCGCCACCCTTGTCCTTGGCCACGGCGTCGGCGAGTTTAAGCGCCCAGCCCGGCGCTTCGGCCGGCAGCGCATCGGCCTTCGCGCTGGCATTGCTCGCGGCAAGATCCCACAGCGTCTTCAACCCGATCAGGACGTACAGCACGGCGAGCGGCGATTCGCTCATGACCATGGCCCACATGCCGAAGATGATCGCCAGATGCAGGATCAGCACCGGGCCCATGCGTTGTCCGACGTAGGCCTTGATCCAGGCGAAACTGCGCGAGCGAATCGACATGGCATCGACCAGGAAGTTGACCGCGAGAACGGCAAGCATCTGCATCGCGCCGACGCGGAACTGATCGGCGGAGAACTTCCAGTTGGCGACATCGGGCAGGTTCTCGCCGATAAGGAATACGATCGCGAAGACGAAGATGCCGTGCGCGAAAGTGAACACGAATGCCATGACCGCGTACTCGCCGAGCAAGCCCTGAGTGCTCGGACGATCGTTGACCTTGGTGCCGAGCTGGCCCGTGCGCCAGTGCCCGCGCTTGCGCGTGAGCGTGCGATGCAGGGCAATGCGCGCGCAGGTAAACACGGCGATCAGCAGGTTTTCGAGCCAGTACAGGATCAGCACCGTGCCGACCGACCAGTCCAAGTATTTCACGCCGTACAGGGGAACGGCGTTGACCAGCAACACGAACAGCAGATTCAGCCAGCGCATTGCTCTTTCTCCCCGTCCGGATTCCGGTCCTATTTACCTCAAGATTCTGTCCCCGGGAAAGGACATGGTACGCGGCAACGACTTGATTCCGTTCGCCCTGAGCGTAGGCCGGGAGGGCCGAAGCCGAAGGGTTGCGACGACGCTTCGGCCGCTCCCGGCCATCCGTGGCCTTCGCGGCACTTGGGCTCCTGCCCGGCGACTTCGCCCGCTGCGCGGGCTACGCTCAGCGCGAACGGTCTTGGGGCGCGTCACTGATCAGTCCTCAGAGACGCTCACTCGCGCGGCGGCAACGCACCGGAGCGCACCAGCAGCGCATTGGCAATGAGCTGCCGTTTCGCCGCGTCGTCACTGCCATTCGGCATGTCGATATTCAACGCGTAGAACCAGCGCCGCCCGTCGCGTTCGACCCAGCCGACATACCAGCCCAGGTCCGCGTCGCGCTTCGCACCGTCCTTCAGCGCCCAACCGGTCTTTCCGTGCATGACGTAGTCGGGCGCAGCGTCGACGATCGTGATGCGGCGCACGGCTTCCTGCGCGCGTTCGGAAAACGGCAGCGTGCCATGGGCGAGGCGGCGCAGGAAACCGATCTGCTCGACCGCGCTGATGCGCAACTTTCCGCGCAGCCAGAACTGGTCGATGCCGCCGCCGATAGCGCGATTGCCATAGCCGGCCTTGTTGATCCATTCCTGCATGCGTTGCGCGCCGGCGCGCCGTGCCATTTCCTGATAGAACCAGACGACGGAAAATTTCATCGCGCTGGCCAGGCTGTGATCGCGATTCCAGCCCTCGAATTGGCGCTTGATGCCGTCCCAGCGGATCACTTCGTACTCGTCCTTGACCGCGCCCGTATCGAGCGCGACCAGCGCGTTGAACACCTTGAATGTAGAGGCCGGCAGCAACGGCGTTTCGGCGCGGGCGCGATCGTAGACGAGGAAAGCATCGTCGCGTTCGTCGTAGATCAGCGCGGTTCCGGTCACGCCACGGTCGGCGAATTCGCCTTTCCAGTCGGGATGTTCCCGCCAGGTGGGATCGGCCGCGAACGAATTCGCCAGTGGCAACAAACACAACAGCAAGGCACAGATGCGGTTGGGCATCGAGCGGGCTCCAAGTGCGGATCGGACGGCAGCGGACACGATGGTTGCCGGCGATTCTGGCCGGACAGAGGCGATTTTCTGGCGCCGAACCGCATGACGCTGCTGCGTATCCTTTACCATGCACGCCGATGCCCCACGCAAATCTCAAACTCGACGAACCGGTCGGCGACGAGGTCAAGACGACCACGTGCTACATGTGCGCGTGCCGGTGTGGCATCAAAGTGCACCTGAAAAATGGCCGCGTCCGCTACATCCAGGGCAACGCCGTACACCCGGTCAACAAAGGCGTGCTGTGCGCGAAGGGTTCGGCCGGAATCATGCAGCACTATTCGCCGGCGCGCCTGAGCAAGCCGTTGTTGCGCGTCGGCGAGCGCGGGGCCGGCGAGTTTCGCGAAATCGAATGGGACGAGGCTCTGGCGCTTGCGACGCGGTGGCTCGGCGACATCCGCACGTCCGATCCGGACCGGCTCGCGTTCTTCACCGGCCGCGACCAGTCGCAGGCGCTGACCGGCTGGTGGGCGCAGCAGTTCGGCACGGTCAACTACGCCGCGCACGGCGGCTTCTGCTCGGTCAACATGGCGGCCGCCGGCATGTACACGCTCGGCGGATCGTTCTGGGAATTCGGCGAGCCGGATTGGGACCAGACGAAGTACCTGCTGATGTTCGGCGTCGCCGAAGATCACGACTCCAACCCGATCAAGCTCGGCCTCGGCAAGCTCAAGGGCCGCGGCGCGAAGATTGTCGCGATCAATCCGGTCCGCACCGGCTATGCCGCGATCGCCGATGAGTGGATCGGCATCCGGCCCGGCACCGACGGCCTTTTCATCGGCGCGCTGATCCACGAGCTGCTGGTTCACGACCACGTCGATCTCGATTACCTGGTCAAGTATACGAATGCGCATTATCTCGTTGTGCGCAACCCGGGTGGCGCCGACGACGGCACATTCGCACGCGATGCGCGCGGCGAGCC
The DNA here is from genome assembly GCA_035693405.1 of Rudaea sp. Taxonomy (GTDB): domain Bacteria; phylum Pseudomonadota; class Gammaproteobacteria; order Xanthomonadales; family Rhodanobacteraceae; genus Rudaea. The sequence goes on from DASSGP010000016.1 coordinate 7,997, forward strand.
ATTGTGCGCGGCACGCTCTTCTCCTTCCCCCGCGCGCGGGGGAAGGCCGGGATGGGGGCAATCGCGCGAAGACGCGTCGTCGCAGGGCGGCCCCCACCCCAACCCTCCCCCGCGCGCGGGGGAGGGAGCGCAAGATGCGCTGGCGGGGGGAGGCGGGAAGGAGCAGCCCTCAGCCCTGAGCCCTCAGCCCTCATCCAAAACACCATCCCCACCCAACCCTCCCCTTGAAGGGGAGGGCTTCAAGGTCGTGCCCGCGGATGCTGTTGGAATCTCGCCGCTCGTCGTCGGCGAGTTCACGCTGCCGGACGGGCGCAAGGCGGTGCCGGCGTTCCAACTGCTGGCCGAACGCTTTCTCGCCGACGAGTACGCATCCGAGACCGTCGCTCCGCAGTGCGGCGTCGATGCTGCGACAGTCCGCCGCATCGCGGCCGAACTCGCCGATGTCGCGTTCAACCAGGCAATCCACATCGCGCAACGCTGGACCGACTCGCACGGGCGCGAGCATGACGAGATGATCGGCCGGCCTGTGGCGATGCATGCGATGCGCGGCATCTCGGCACACAGCAACGGCTTCCACACCTGCCGCATGCTGCATGTGTTGCAAATGCTGCTCGGCGCGATCGACACGCCGGGCAGTTTCCGCTACCAGCCGCCGTATCCGAAGGCGGTGCCGCCGGCGAACCGGCCCGGCAAGTCGCGCAAGGCCAACGGCGCACTCGATGCCGCGCCGCTGGGCTACGTGCATGCGCCCGAAGATCTGCTCGTCGACGCGGCCGGCACGCCGCGGCGCATCGACAAGGCGTTCTCGTGGGAATTTCCACTGGCCGCGCACGGCATGCTGCAGAGCGTGATCCGCAACGCCTGGGCCGGCGATCCTTACCGGATCGACACGCTGTTCCTGTTCATGGCCAACATGGGCTGGAACTCGGCGATGAACACGACGCAGACGCGCGCCATGCTGGCCGAACGGGACGCGGCCACGGGCGAGTATAGAATTCCACATATCATCTATGCCGACGCGTACTGGTCCGAGACGGTGAACTTCGCCGATCTGGTGCTGCCGGACACGACGTATCTGGAACGCCACGACTGCATCTCGCTGCTCGACCGGCCGATTTCCGATGCCGACTGCGCCAGCGACGCGATCCGCCAGCCGGTGTGCGATCCCGATGCCGATGGAACCGGGCGCGACGTGCGGCCGTTCCAGGACGTGCTGATCGATCTTGGCGCGCGCCTGGGATTGCCGGGCCTGACGAACGAAGACGGCGGCGCGAAATATCCCGGCGGCTATGCGCAATACATTGTCGAGCACGAGCGCGCCCCCGGCGTCGGCCTGCTGGCCGGCTGGCGTGGCCGCGACGGCAGCCGCAGCGGCGTCGGCGAACCGAATCCGCATCAGCTCGATGTATACAAAGCGAACAATTGCTACTGGCATGCCCCGGTGCCGCCGGCCGGGCGCTACTACAAGATGGCGAACCGCAATTACCTGACCTGGGCCAAGTCGCTCGGCTTCGTCGGCTCGACCGATGCGATCGTGCTCGAGTTGTATTCGGAACGGCTGCAGACGTTCCGGCTTGCCGCGCAGGGCCATGGCGCGCAGCAGCCGCCAGAACGAGAGCGGGAACGCGTCGCGCGCTATTTCGATCCGTTGCCGTTCTGGTATGAGTGCGTCGAGTCGGAGCAACCGGTTTTTTACTCTCCCCTCGTGGGAGAGTCGGCGCGCAGCGCCGGAGAGGGGGCGGCGCACGGGATCTCCCAAGCATCCGTAGCCGGGGAGACCACGACTCCGTTTTCACCCTCTCCCCGGCCCTCCCCCCTCAAGGGGGAGGGGGAAGAGCAGTTTCCGCTCTCGGCAATCACCCAGCGGCCGATGTTCATGTATCACGCCTGGGGTTCGCAGAACGCGTGGCTGCGGCAGATCGCGACGCACAACTATCTGTACCTGCATCCGGATACGGCGGCGGCACACGGCGTGGCCGACGGCAACTGGGTCTGGGTCGAGTCGGCACACGCGCGCATCCGCGTGCCGGCGCGGCTGCATGCCGGCACCGCGCCGGGAACGGTGTGGACCTGGAACGCGATCGGCAAGCGCAAGGGTGCGTGGAAGCTCGCTGACGGTGCGCGCGAGTATACAAAAGGATTTTTGCTCAACCACGTGATCGACGACCTGCTGCCGGCGCGCGAAGACGGCTACCGCTACGCAAATGCCGATCCGGTCACCGGCCAGGCGGCGTGGTTTGATTTGAAGGTAAGGATCTACGCGAGTGCTCCTCCGTGAGGGTACAAGTCACATCACCGTCATTTGCGCACTCGCTTGTACCAATGCGTTCATCCTTGAACGCGAAAGTCAAGAAGCGGCCATCCATGGCCGGGTGCGTACCTGTGCGTTCGTCCTTGAACGCGAAAATCAAGAAGCGGCCATCCATGGCCGCACTTCTCGAAGTGCCTGCTGCACCAGGGCTCTCGGCATGAGCGTGCAGGCCTGGATCGTGGCCGCGACGGTGATCGGCGCGATGGCGCTGTTCGTCAGCGAGAAGCTGCGCTTCGACGTCGTCGGACTGATCGTGCTCGTGCTGCTGATGGCGCTCGGCGTCCTGACGCCGGCCGAGGGCCTTTCCGGATTCAGCAACGAAGCCACCGTCGTCGTCGCCGCGATGTTCGCGCTGAATGCCGGCGTCGTCGGCACCGGCGGACTGGATCCGCTGATCCGTGTGCTGTCGCGCATCCGTCGGCCATGGCTGCTGACCTTCGCGGTCCTGATGATCGTCTGCCCGCTCGGCGCGTTCGTCAAGAACACCGCGCTGGTCGCGACATTCCTGCCGGTCGTGCTCGGCGTCTGCGCGCGCGGCAACATGTCGCCAGCGCGCGTGCTGATGCCGATGTCGTTCGCCGCGCAGATGGGCGGCGTGTGCACCCTGCTCGGCACATCGTCGAACCTGCTGACGAACAGTCTGGCGATCGAACACGGGCTGCCGGGCTTTTCGGTATTCGAATTCACCAGACTCGGCGCGCCGCTGGCGCTGGTCGGCATCATCTACCTGATGCTGGTCGGGCGCTGGCTGCTGCCGCGCCACATCGACGTGAATTTCGCCGAGACCCATGCGCTCGGCAAGTTCGTCACCGAGCTCAAGGTCTTGCCCGGATCGCCGCTGATCGGCCAGGCGATCGGTGCGGCCGGCTTCTCGGAGAAATACGGTGTGCATGTCCTCGAACTGCTGCGTGGCGAGGAGCGCATGTGGGCGCCGCGCGGCCAGGACCTGCGCCTGGACGACATCCTGATCGCACGCGGCGACTGGCAGCGGCTCGAGGACTTCAAGCGGGCGCAGAAGCTCGAGATCGCCACGGTTGCGGACGACGACGTGGGCGCCGCCGGCGAGCCGCGCATGCTGATCGAAGCGATGGTCGCACCGGGCGCGCGCCTGATCGGTGAGACGCTCGACGAGGCCGATTTCCGCTGGAACTACAAGGCGAGCGTGCTCGCCGTGCAGCGGCGCGGCGCGGTGCTGCGCGAAGCGTTGCGGCAGACGCGGCTGCAGGTCGGCGACGTGCTGATGCTGCTCGTCGACGAAGCCGCACTGGCGCACCTGCGCCACGCATCCGGCCTGGTCGTGCTCAGCGAGCGCGGCGACACGCGCCAGTCGCGGCGCAAGGCGCCGGTCGCGATCGCGATCCTGGCCGGCGTCGTCGCCGTCGCCGGATTCGGCCTGCTGCCGATCGTTGTCAGCGCGCTGCTTGGCTGCGTTGCGATGGCGCTGACCGGCTGCTTCAACTTCGAAGAGGTTTATGAAGCGATCGACTGGCGCGTGATTATCCTGCTCGGCGCAATCCTGCCGCTCGGCATCGCGCTCGACAAAACCGGCCTGGCGAAGCACATCGTCGATTCCGGCATGTTCTTCGTCGGCGATCACGGCCCGCTCGCGGCGCTGCTGATGGTATACCTGCTGACCGCGGTGCTGACCGAAATGATGGGCCACAATCCATCGGTCGTGCTGATGGCGCCGATCGCGATCTCGGTTGCGCATGCCATGCACGCAAGTCCGGTGCCGTTCGTCATCACCGTGGCATTCGCGGCGGCGACGTCGTTCGCCACGCCGGTCGGCTATCCGACCAACACGATGGTCTACAACGCCGGCGGGTATAAATTTACCGATTTCATGAAGGTCGGCATTCCGCTGATCGCGATGTTCTGCGCGTTGTCGATGCTTCTGATTCCGCGCTTCTGGCCGCTCACGCCATGACGATGCTGCCGCCGCCATCGCCGAAGAAACTCGGTCTCGTGATCGATCTCGACACCTGCGTGGGCTGTCATGCCTGTGCGGTTGCCTGCAAGGAATGGAACGACGGCGGCCAGTTCGGACCGCTGCCTGACGAGAATCCGTACGGCAAGGAGCCGCTGGGAGTCTGGTTCAATCGGGTGCATACGTACGAGGTCAGGGACGAGGGGCTAGGGGCCAGGGGCCAGGGGGAGATCAAGAGCTCCGCGTCGCCTGCAACCTTCCCGGTAAAGCCACCGAAGTCGGCGGCAGGTTCAGACCCACGGGGGCGCCGCTTTGCTGGCCCCTGGCCCCTGGCCCCTGGCCCCTCGCCCACAATGACCATCCACTTCCCGCGCTCGTGCCTGCACTGCGAGACGCCGGATTGCGTGACCGTGTGTCCGACCGGCGCGAGCTACAAGCGCGCAGAGGACGGCATCGTGCTGGTCGACGAGGACAAGTGCATCGGCTGCAAGCTGTGCTCGTGGGCGTGCCCGTACGGCGCGCGCGAGTACAGCGAAGTGCGCGGCGTCATGCAAAAGTGTACTTTGTGCGTCGACCGCATCTACAACGACAGCTTCGAGGAGATCGACCGGCAGCCGGCCTGCGTCATGGCCTGCCCGACGCGCGCGCGCCACTTCGGCGACCTCGGCGATCCGGATTCGGCGGTGTCCAAGCTCGTCGCCGAGCGCGGCGGTTACGACCTGATGCCGGAGATGGGCTACAAGCCGGTCAACAAGTACCTGCCGCCGCGGCCGCGGCGCGACGGCTGCGGCCGCGTCGGCGTGGCGGCGAGCGGCGCAGCGGAAGAAAAAGTGGATTTGTCCACGGCTTCGCCTCTCCTGCGCTGGATGGATAGGATACTGTCGCGATGAAGACCGCAGCCCCTTCGACTTCGGCGCTTCGCGCCTGCGCTCAGAGCCTGCCCCGGACCCGATCCGGGGGCGAACGGAACCCGTACCCGGACGGTATCGAGACGGTGACGATCCGCGGCAGAGGCTTTTGAAGCGCCTATGTATCCTGCGTTTTCGGTCCTCTTCTTTACAACGATTTCCGGCTGCGGCTATGGCCTGCTGTTCTTGCTCGGGCTATCGCTCGCGGCAAATCCGCTACTGTTCGTCCGCAACGAATCGTTGCTCGTGCTGGCGGCCGGCACCTTCTTTTCAGCGGCCGGACTGACCTCTTCATTGCTCCACCTCGGCCAGCCGCAGCGCGCCTGGCGCGCGCTGAGCCAGTGGCGTAGCTCGTGGCTGTCGCGCGAGGGAGTTGCGGCGCTGGTGAGTTTCGTGCCGGTGCTCGCGCTCGCGGCGGCGATCTGGCGAGGCGATAGCGGCGCCGTCGTCCGGGTGGCTGCGGTGGCGCTCGCCGTCATGGCCGTCATCACGGTCTGCTGCACTGCTAAAATCTATACTTCGCTGAAAACGATACGCGCCTGGCACAACGGCCTCGTGCTGCCCGGCTATCTGGCGTTTGCGCTGCTCGGCGGCGCGGCTATGCTGTGGATGTTGCTTGCTGCAAGCGGCAGCGACGATGCGCTGGTGCGGGCAAATCTCCCCGCCATCGTCGCAATCCTCGCCGCAGCGTGCGCGGTGATCAAGCGCGAGTACTGGCGGTTCGTCGACACGACACCGGCGGGATCGAGCGCGGAATCCGCGACCGGGCTGGGCCGCTTCGGCACGGTGCGCGGCGTCGAGGCGCCGCACACGGAAGAAAATTATCTGACGAATGAAATGGGTTTCGTGCTGGCGCGCAAGCATGCCGCGCGGCTGCGCGTGATTGCGCTGGTGCTGTTCGCATTATTGCCGGTCGCGCTCGTGGTGCCCGCGATGTTGCTGCAATCGATGGCGCTCGTTACGCTCTGCGCGTTCGTCGTTGTGCTGGGCGTGATTGCCGGAACATTCGTCGAGCGCTGGCTGTTCTTCGCCGAGGCCAAGCATGTGGTGATGCTGTATTACGCTGGGACGAGGGCGCAGGAGTGAGGGTGAGGGGTGAGGAGTGAGGGGTGAGGAAGGGCATAGGACCTGGGACTTGGTACTCCCTCTCCCCGACGACTGTCGGGGAGAGGGTTGGGGTGAGGGGCCAGCGCTGAGGTTTTCTGCAACGTTTCGCTGTGCTGACAGGCCTGCCCCACACCCTGCCCTCTGTCCATCAAAGAGCCGATGGGGAGAGGGGAAGAACCAATCGGCTCCGCACGGCAGCAATCACCCTGCTCTTCCAAGCAACACGCCGGCGCCCTGCGCCAGCAGCAGTTCGGCGACTTCGCGGCCGAGTGCGTCGGGTGCATCGGCTGCGCCGCTGGCTTCGGCGCGCAGCAGTCGTCCGCTTGATGCGTCGCCGACGAGGCCGGTCAGATGCAATCCACTCTCGATGTCGATGCAGTAGGCGGCGATCGGCACCTGGCAACTGCCCTGCAGATGCCGCGTCAACGCGCGCTCGGCGCTGACGCAGCGCGCCGTGTCGGCATCGTCGAGCGGCGCGAGCAGCGTCGCGACGCGCGCATCGCCGCTACGGTATTCGATTGCGATCGCTCCCTGCGCGGCCGCCGGCAGCCATTTCGGCGGTTCGAGCCGGCTGCGGATGCGGCGCGCTTCGCCGAGGCGGTCGAGGCCGGCGCAGGCCAGGATGATCGCGTCGTAGTCGCCGGCGTCGAGCTTGGCCAGGCGCGTGCCGACGTTGCCGCGCAAGTCGAGCACGGTCAGATCGGGACGCAGTGCGCGCAATTGCGCCTGGCGCCGCAGCGACGACGTGCCGACGCGCGCGCGCTGCGGCAACTGGTCGAGGCGGTCGAACGCATTGCTGACGAACGCATCGGCAGCATCGGCGCGTTCCAGCACGGCGCCGAGCGCGAACCCGGCATCGAGTTCCATCGGCACGTCTTTCAGCGAGTGCACGGCGATGTCGGCGCGGCCGTCGAGCATCGCGACCTCGAGCTCCTTGAGGAACAGTCCCTTGCCGCCGATCTCCGCAAGCGGACGGTCGAGAATCAGGTCGCCGCGCGTGCTCAGCGGGATCAATTCGATGGCGAGGCCCGGGTGCGCGCTGCGCAGGCGCGATTCGACATGCCGCGCCTGCCACAGCGCCAGCGCGCTCTGGCGCGTGGCGATGCGCAGCGGCGTAGAGCCGATGGCCGAGCCGGCGGCGGCGCCGCCTAGGGCTGAGGGCTGAGGGCCGAGGGTTGACGGCTTGGGCTGGGACATGACTTGGAAGTTTCTTGGTGTCGGGTATTGAAATCGCGAGCAGACTTACACTGTCTTTGCAGGCCGAGAACGAATGACAAAATCCGTTCGCGCTGAGCGTAGCTCGCGCAGCGAGCGAAGTCGAAGTGTTTGTGCCGACCCTTCGACTTCGGCCCTGCGGGCCTACGCTCAGGGCGAACGGAAGACGGTGGCCGCCGGTCGCAATCTAAGTTCTCGAAACTTCGCGGTCGGCCCAGGCCGACTCTGCCCTCACAGATTGCGCACGAGCTTGCGCAGCCCAGGCAGGTTGCGGCGGCTGACTTCGAGCGGTTCGGCAACGCCGTCGAGCTTGGCGAAGATGCGGCCGTCGGCGCTGCGGGTCAGGCCGGTCAGGCGGTCGCGCGCGACCAGGCAGTTGCGGTGGATGCGCACGAAGTTGTCCTCGAATTCGGTTTCCAGCGCCTTGAGCGCTTCTTCGATCAGGACCGCGCCCTTGGCGTGGTGCACGACGACGTACTTGTCTTCGGCCATCAGGTACTGGATCTCGCCGATCGGCACGAGCTGCAGGTTGCCGCGCACGCGCGCGCACAAATGGCTGCGCTTGCGCTGGCCGCCGCCGGCGATCTCGGCGCGTTCGAGCGCCGCGCCGGTGAAACGCTGCGCGCGCGCGATCGCTGCCTTGAGGCGCTCGAGGCGAATCGGCTTGACCAGGTAGTCGACCGCATTGGCGTCGAACGCGGCCAGCGCGTGACCGTCGAAGGCGGTGCAGAAGATCACCGCCGGCGCGTTCTCGAAACCGGCGATGTGGCGCGCGGCCTCGATGCCGTCCATCAGCGGCATGCGGATGTCGAGCAGGACCAGGTCCGGACTCAGGCGCGCGACCGCCTCCACGGCGTCGCGGCCGTTCGCCGCATCGCCGACAATATCCACATTTCCACATTCCCGCAGGAGCGCGGCGAGGCGGTCGCGCGCGGGCAGTTCGTCGTCAACGATCAGGGCTTTCATGCACCGCTTCCGCCTCCGCTATCAAACCTTGTGGCAAACCTGCCGGCTTCGGCTTGGCCGTCGCGCCGGGACAGGGCAGGCGCACGCTGCAAGTGAAATAGTCGGCGCCCGCATCGGTGTCGAGGCCGCCGCCACGCTCGAAATGGTACTCGATCCGCGAGCGCGTGTTCGCCAGCGCCACGCCGTTGCCGCCGCCGCGCCGCGCACCCGGCGGCGGCCGCGGATTGCGGATGTCGATGCGGACCATGCCGTCGGCGTGGGTTCCGCGGATCGAGACGGTGCCGCCCTCCGGCATCTGTTCGATGCCGTGATAGATCGCGTTCTCGATCAGCGGCTGCAGCATCAATGCCGGCACGGGCAGATGCATCGGCAACGCGTCGACGTCGAGTTCGGCGCGCAAGCGCTCGCCGAGGCGCAGCTGCTCGATGTCCAGATAGTGGCGGATCAGATCGAGTTCGGCGCCGAGCGTGCTCGGCGTGCTGTCGGCGCCGAGCGCGGCACGGAACAGATCGGACAGATCCTCGACCGCGCGCTCGGCTTCGGCTGGCCGCACGCGGATCAGGCTGATGATCGTGTTCATGCTGTTGAACAGGAAGTGCGGGCGGATGCGCGCCTGCAGCGCTTCGAAACGCGCCTTGGCCTCGGCGCGCACGCGCGCGCGCCACTGTTCGAGCACGTAGAAGTAGCGCAGCAACGCCGCGCCGACAATCGCCGCGAGCAAGGCGTTGCGCCAGAGGAAGCGCGCCTGCAATTGCGCCGGCAGCGTCAGGCCGAGATTGAGCTGGTGGTCGAGCGCGAACACCAGAGCGCTGCCGAACAGAACGACCAGCAGCATCAGCGAGTAGGCAGCAAGGATGCCGACGATCGGCCGCATGCGTTGCAGCTGCGGC
>DASSGP010000017.1:0-9953 GCA_035693405.1 Rudaea sp.
TCGGCATCGGCTTCGATGCGAAGTTTTGATGAACCGATGAACAAGTACCTGATTCGCCCCCTTGGCTCAAGGGGGCTACAAAGCAGTGCAGGCAGGCGGACATGAGTTCGATTTCACCATTGCGCGAGTCGCCGCTCGACATGCTGCCGCAACCGTACCTGCTGTTCCTCGGCGACACGACCGAGCCCAGTTACGCCAAGACCGCCTTCGGTCTGCGTGACTGGGCCGCTGACCGGGTCGTCGGCGAATGGTCCTGTGCGGGCGCGACGGTCACGACCGGTTTGCCGCGGCTGTCGCCGAAGGAGGCGCGCGCTCGCGGTGCGCGCGGCCTCGTGATCGGCGTGGCCAATTCCGGCGGCATCATCTACGACAACTGGATTGCCTCGCTGATCGAAGCGCTCGAAGCCGGGCTCGACATCGTCAGCGGCATGCACATGCGCTTGGCCGATGTGCCGCAGCTCAAGGCCGCGGCGACGCGGCTCGGCCGGCGCCTGATCGATATCCGCACGCCGCCGAAGAACATTCCGATCGGCACCGGGCACAAGCGTAGCGGCAAGCGCCTGCTCACGGTCGGCACGGATTGCGCGCTCGGGAAAAAGTATACTGCGCTCGCGCTGGCGCGCGCGTTCGCCCAGCGCGGCCTGGACGCCGATTTCCGCGCAACCGGGCAGACCGGCATCCTGATCGCCGGCAGCGGCGTGCCGATGGACGCGGTGGTCGCCGACTTCGAGGCCGGTGCGGCGGAAATCCTCAGTCCGGATGCGGACGCGGGCCACTGGGACGTGATCGAAGGCCAAGGTTCGCTGTTCCACCCGGCCTACGCCGCGGTATCGCTCGGCCTGCTGCACGGCAGCCAGCCGGATGTGTTCGTGGTCTGCCACGAACCGGGCCGCGAGTTCGTCCTGGGTCATGAGGAATTCGCGTTGCCGAGCATCGAGGAAACGATCGACATGACTGTGCGCCTCGGCCGGCGCACGAATCCGGCGATCCGCTGCGGCGGCGTGAGCTTGAACACGGGTCGTCTCGACGCGGCCGCCGCACTCGAGCTGCTGGCGAGCGAAAGCCGACGACTTGGATTGCCCGTCGCCGACCCGATGCGTGGCGGTGCGGAATTCGAGCGATTGGTCGATGCGTGCTTGGCAACGTGACATGAGCGGATCGCAAAGGTTTCAGAAAAAGAGCCGTTCGCCCTGAGCGTAGGCGCGCAGCGCCGAAGTCGAAGGGTCACGCCACGCTTCGACTTCGCTTGCTTGCGCAAGCTACGCTCAGCGCGAACGGAGTGGAGTAGGCCGGCACACCCGCGCCGGGAACACAACAACATCACGAGAGTCGCGCGCATCGACCGTTCGCTGCGCAGCGACTCCAACGAGGAGAGAGAAACATGGTTGCGATGAAATGGCTGTCCGCCGCTCTGCTGGCACTGGGATCGCTCGCTGCGATCGCGCAGACGAATCCGCCGGCGTCGACCGCGCCGCTCACTCCGGCCGTGGCGCCGGCCGAGAACAACACGGTGACGGCGAAGCCCGCTGAGGTGCAGGCCGCGCATGTGCTGACCGCCGAGGACGTCAACGCCTGGCTCGACGGCTACATGCCGTACGCGCTCGCGACCGGCGATCTCGCTGGCGCAGTCGTCGCCGTCGTCAAGGACGGACAGATCCTGACCGAGCGCGGCTTCGGCTATGCAAATGTCGAGAAGAAGACGCCAGTCGATCCGAAGCTGACCCTGTTCCGTCCCGGCTCCGTGTCGAAGCTGATCACCTGGACCGCAGTAATGCAGCAGGTCGAGCAGGGCAAGATCGACCTCGATGCCGACGTCAACAAATACCTCGAGCCCGAGTTCCAGATCCCGCCGCGCGACGGCAAGCCGATCACGATGCGCAACATCATGCAGCACGCGGCCGGATTCGAAGAGCAGGTCAAGAACATCATCACCGAGGATCCGACCCAGCCCGGCTACATCGAGCTGCTCAAGCGCTGGACACCGACGCGCGTATTCGACGCCGGCACGACGCCTGCGTACTCGAACTACGCGACCTCGCTCGCCGGTTACATCGTCGAGCGCGTGTCGGGCGAGTCGTTCTACGACTACGTCGAGAAGCACATCTTTGCGCCGCTCGACATGAAGCATTCGTCGATGCGCCAGCCGTTGCCGAAGGAACTCGAGCCGCACATGGCAACGGGTTACATCACGGCATCCGGCGAGGCAAAGAAATTCGAGATCGTCGGCCCGGCGCCGGCCGGCTCGCTGTCGTCGCCTGGCGAAGACATGGCGCGCTTCATGATCGCCCACCTGCAGAACGGCGAGTACAACGGCAACCGAATCCTCAAGGAGGAGACGGCCAAGCAGATGCACGACAGCCCGTTGACCTTGCTGCCGCCGCTGGACCGCATGCAACTCGGATTCTTCGAGACCAATATCAACGGCCGTGAAGTCATCGCCCACCTGGGCGACTCGCAGAACTTCCACACCTCGCTGCACCTGTTCCTGAAGGAGAACGTCGGCTTCTACGTGTCGTTCAATGCGGCGGGCAAGGAAGGCGCGGCCCATCATCTGCGCCTCGCATTGTTCGCCGACTTCGCCGATCGCTATTTCCCGGGACCGCCGCTCACCACCGCGCGCGTCGACGAGGCGACGGCGAAGCAGCACGCACAGATGCTGGTCGGCAACTGGTATGCGTCGCGCGGTTCTTTCACCAGATTCCTGTCCGCGATCGGCCTGATCGGCCAGACCAAGATCAGCCTCGGCGCGAAGGGCGAACTCGTCCTGGCCGATGCGAAGGGTCTGAACGGCAAGCCGATCAAGTGGGTCGAGATCGCACCGTTCGTCTGGCATGATGTGGATGGCCACGATGCTCTGGCCGCGAAGGTCGTCGACGGGCGAGTCGAGCGCTTCAGCTACGGTCTGGGTGCGCCGTTCGAGGTCTTCCTGCCTGTCGATGCAAGCCGCAACGCCAGCTGGCTCGTACCGGCGTTGTGCGCGAGCCTCGCAGCGCTGCTGCTGACCGTCGTGTTCTGGCCGGTCAACGCGATCGTGCGGCGCCGCTTCCGCGCGCGCCTGGATCTTCCGGCGCCCGCGCTGCGCGCCTATCGCGCCGGCAAGCTCGGCGCGCTGCTGGCGCTGGCCGCATTCCTCACATGGACGGTATCGGTCATCTCGATGTTCGGCGACTTGAACAAAACCACATCGGCGTTCGATCCGGTCATTCGCTTCTGCCAGATCTTCGGCTTCGTCGCGTTCATCGGCGGCTTCCTGCTGACGCTGTGGAACCTGAAGGCCGTCTGGACCGGCCAGCGCCGCTGGCCCGCGAAACTGTGGAGCGTCGTGCTCGTGTTGTCCACGTTCGTCGTGCTCTGGGTCGCGTACCAGTTCCATCTCATCGGTTGGGGAGTGAACTACTGATGACGAAGCTGACGCTCGACGTAGCGGTCGAAAAGCTGCGCCTCGCCGAACCGTTCCGCATTTCCGGCTATGTGTTCGAGGAGCAGGATGCCGTCGTCGTCACGCTCGACGACGGCGAGCATCGCGGCCGCGGCGAGGCGTCCGGCGTCTACTATCTCGGCGACAATGCGCCGCAGATGGTCGCGGCGATCGAAGGCGCGCGCAGCGCGATCGAAGCCGGCATCGACCGCGCCGGACTGCAGCAGCTGCTGCCGCCCGGCGGCGCGCGCAACGCGATCGACTGTGCGTTCTGGGACCTGGAAGCGCACCGCAGCGGCAAGGAAGTCTGGCAACTCGCCGGATTGCCGCCACCGAAGCCGCTGATCACGACGTTCACGCTTGGCGCCGACGATCCGTCGGTCATGGCGGCCGGGGCGACCCGGTATGCGCACGCGCGCGCCTTGAAGATGAAGCTGACCGGCGAACTCGAGCGCGACATCGCGCGCGTGCGCGCCGTGCGCCGCGCGCGTCCGCACACCTGGCTCGGCGTCGATGCAAACCAGGGCTACGACATCCTCGAACTCGACCAGCTGCTCAGCGTGCTCGTCGATGCCGACGTTTCCCTGCTCGAGCAACCGCTCAAGCGCGGCCGCGAAGCCGACCTCGACGGTTTTACCTCGCCGATTCCGATCGCCGCGGACGAAAGCGCGCTGAACTTCGGCGATGTTGCCGGCCTCGTCGGCCGGTTCAGCGTCATCAACATCAAGCTTGACAAGTGCGGCGGCCTGACCGAAGGCCTGGCAATGGCCCATGAAGCCAAGCGCCTGGGCCTCAGCGTCATGGTCGGCAACATGGTCGGCTCTTCGCTGGCGATGGCGCCTGCATTCGTGCTCGGCCAGCTCTGCGACATCGTCGATCTGGACGGTCCGATCTTTCTTGCCCATGATCGGACACCGGCGATCAGCTATGACGAAGGACTGGCCTGGTGCAGCGACAAGGTCTGGGGATCGATCCACGCCGCAACGCCGTGAACGCCGTCATGAATGATGGCCGCAACTGGTTTGGTCAACCGCGCGGGCTGACCATCCTGTTCCTGACCGAAATGTGGGAACAGTTCTCCTACTACGGCATGCGCGCGCTGCTCGTCTATTACATGACGAAGCAGCTGCTGATCGGTCAGCAGATGTCGTCGCTGATCTACGGCACCTACACGTCGATGGCGTTCTTCACGCCGATCATCGGCGGCATCATCTCCGACCGCTGGCTCGGCAAGCGCCGCGCCGTGATCATCGGCGGCAGCACGATGGCGCTCGGCCACTTCATGATGACGTTCGAGCCGCTGTTCTATCCCGCGCTCGCCACGATCGCTCTCGGCAACGGCTTGTTCCTGCCGAGCCTGCCGAGCCAGATCAACGACCTCTACAAGCCCGACGATCCACGCCGCGGCTGGGCCTACAACGTCTACTACGTCGGCATCAATGTCGGCGGATTTCTCGCGCCGCTGGTGTGCGGGTTCCTCGGTGAAACCTATGGCTGGCACTGGGGCTTCGGTGCCGCCGGCATCGGCATGCTGCTCGGCCTCGTCGTCTACGTGGCCGGCGGCAAGTATCTGCCGGAGCAGGGTCGCGTGCAGCGCACTGCGGTCAAGGCGCAAGCCGTGCGCAACGGCAAGGCGACGGTCATGTTGCTGCTCGGTGTCGGACTCGCCGTGACGATCTTCCGCGGCGCCTATGAGCAGGTCGGCAACACCGTGGCGCTGTTCGCCGACGCCGGCATCGACCGTGCAACCGCATTGATGACGATTCCGATGACCTGGTTCCAGGCATTGAATCCGATGTTCGTGATCCTGATGACGCCCGCGCTGCTCGCCTGGTACAGCCGCCGCGCCGCGGCCGGACGCGACGCTTCGTCGATGCAGAAGATGGCCACCGGCGCACTGACCGTTGCTGCGTCGTACCTGATCCTTGCCGCGGCCGCCTGGGTGGCCGGCAGCGGTCAGGCCAGCTGGCTGTGGCTGCTGGCCTACTTCGTCGTTTACACACTGGGCGAGTTGTTCATCCTGCCGACCGGTCTTGGCCTGTTTGCGCGGCTCGCGCCGCCGTCACTCGGCGCCACGACCGTCGCCGCCTGGTTCCTCGCGATCTTCACCGGCAGCATGACCGCCGGAATCGTCGGCACGCTGTGGAGCCGCACCAGTCATCCGGTTTTCTTCGTGCTACTCGCGGCGATCGCATCGCTTGCCGCAGCGCTGCTGCTGGCGCTCGATAAGGAGACGCGGCGAATCGAAGGCGAGCGCGCGGCGGAGATTGTCGCCGCGGGCCAGGTCGTCGGCGGCGAAGCGGCGGCATGAGCGGACGCTACGGAATGGACATGCGCCTTAACTCCCCGTTCGTGCTGAGCGTAGCGCAGCGAAGTCGAAGCACCTCCCTTCGACTTCGACGCTGCGCGCCTACGCTCAGGGCGAACGGTTGTTGTTTGCCGCATTTCGGCCCCCGTCGATGAGCGACGGAATCACTACGCCTTCAACCTGGTTCCAGCGCTTCCTGCTGCCGGGATTCGCGTTCAAGGCCGTCGTGATCGGCGGCGGCTATGCGACCGGGCGCGAGTTGGCCGAGTTCTTCCTGCCGAGCGGACCGTGGGGCGGCATCGCCGCGATGCTGCTGGCGATGCTGATCTGGAGTGTCGTGTGCGTGACGACATTCCTGTTCGCGCGTGCGAGCGGCGCGCGCGACTACCTGAGTTTCTTCCAGGCGCTGCTCGGGCGCGGCTGGATCGTGTTCGAGATCGCCTACGTCTTGTTCGTCGTGCTGATCCTGGCCGTGTTCGGCGCGGCCGCCGGCGCGATCGGCGCGGCGATGTTCGGCCTGCCGGTGATCGCCGGCACGCTGGCGCTGATGATCGCGATCGCCGGATTCGTGATGTTCGGCAACGAGTCGGTCGAGCGGCTGTTCAAGTACGTGTCGTTCCTGCTCTACGGCGTCTACGTGCTGTTCATGCTGCTCGCGTTCACGCACTTCGGCGACCGCATCGTCGCCGGCTTTGCGCTCGACGTGCCGGCGACGGACTGGGCGCTCGGCGGCCTGACCTACGCCAGCTACAACATCATCGGCGCGATCGTGATCCTGCCGGTCCTGCGCCATCTGAGTTCCGATCGCGATGCGGTCGTCGCCGGCCTGATCGCCGGTCCTCTGGCAATGCTGCCCGCGCTGCTGTTCTTCACCTGCATGGTCGCGTTCTATCCGGCAATCGGCAGCGAAACGTTGCCGTCGGATTTCATGCTGCAGCGCCTCGACCAGCCGCTGTTCCATCTTCTGTTCCAGCTGATGATCTTCTGCGCGCTGCTCGAGAGCGGCACCGGCGCCGTGCACGCGATCAACGAGCGCGTCGCCAAGGCCTGGCAGAGCGCGCGCGGCGCGCCACTGACCCATCGCGCGCGCCTGGCGATCGCCCTCGCGCTGCTCGTGTGCTGCATGCTGCTCGCCGACCGCTTCGGCCTCGTCGCGCTGATCGCGAAAGGCTATCGCGCGCTGGCTGCGGTTTTCCTGCTGATTTACGTGGTGCCGCTGATGACGCTCGGTGTCGCACGGCTGTGGCGCCGAGGTAGCGCTGTGCCTCAAAGCTGAGAAAAACCCTTGCTCGTCATTCCGGCGGAAGCCGGAATCCAGCGTCTTCCCCAGCGATTCAAAAGGCGCTGGATCCCGGCTTTCGCCGGGATGACGGCTATTTTTGAAGTCCTCGTAAGCGTTGTTCACACGCACTTGTTCATTTCTACCAATTGACTCAAGAATCGGAGATGTCATGAAACGCTTGTCACTGCTTGCCATTGCGCTGGCATGTTCGGTAAACGCGCTCGCCGCACCACCCGCCAACTTCGAGCAGCGCGTCGAAAGCCTGCGCAAGCAAATCGGCGTGCCTGGCATGTCCATCTCGATCGTCGAAGACGACAAGGTCACATTCGCCAAGGGCTTCGGCGTGCGCAAGCTCGGGTCGCCCGAACTGGTCGATGCCGATACGATCTTCCCGAACGGCTCGACCGGTAAGGCGTTCACGGTCGCCGATCTGGCGATCCTCGTCGACCAGGGCAAGCTCAGCTGGGACGACAAGGTCATCGATCGCCTGCCCGGATTCCAGATGTACGATCCGTGGGTCACGCGCGAGATGACGGTCCGCGACCTGCTCGTGCATCGCAGTGGCCTGGGCCTCGGTGCCGGCGACCTGCTCTTCGTTCCGCGCACGAGTCTGTCGCGCGCAGAATCGGTCAAGCGCTTGCGCTACATCAAGCCGGCGACGAGCTTCCGCAGCGGCTACGCGTACGACAATATCCTGTACATGGTCGCCGGCCAGATGATCGAGGCGATGACCGGCGAGACCTGGGAGAAGTTCACGGCCGAGCACGTGCTGAAACCGGCCGGCATGATCAACTCCACCAGCGACGAGGACAGGCGCTTCGCCACGGCGAACCGCGCCTATCCGCACGCGCGCATGAACGGCGGTCTGCGCGGCACCGGCACGCAGGAATTGCTCGACGAACGCGACGAACTCGGCCGCAACGCCGCGCCGGCCGGCGGACTGGCGATCAGCGCGAACGATTTCGCGCGCTGGCTGCGCATCCAGCTCGGCGGCGGCAAGCTCGTCGACAGCGACGCGCACCTGTTCAGCACCGCGGCGCGCGACGAGATGTGGACGCCTCGCACGATCATGCCCATTTCACCGCGGCCGGCGCCGATCGACACGACGACGCCGAACTTCGACTTGTACGCACTCGGCTGGGACGTGCGCGACTACCGCGGCGTCAAGCTGATCAGCCATGGCGGCGCCGTGTTCGGTTTCCAGACCTTCGTCGCGCTGATCCCGGACAAGCACGTCGGATTTTCGATGACGATCAACAGCGAAGACGGCGAGATCCTGGTCGGCCTCGCCTTCGAACTGCTCGACCACTATCTCGACGCGCCGGCGCAAGGCTGGCCGGAAAAGTTCATCGCCTTCAAGAAAAGCCGGATCGCGGCAGGACTCGAAGCGTACAAGGCGAAGGCCGCGAAACCGGCGAAGGTCGGGCCGTCGCTGGCACTCAAGAACTACATCGGCACCTTCAACGACCCGTGGTACGGCAACATCGAAATCGCCCTGGACAAGGCCGGCAAGCTGACATTCGATTTCAAGTCGACGCCGAACATGGGCGGAACGCTCGAACACTGGCAGTACGACAGCTTCACGACGAAGTTCAACGACAAGAACATCGAACCTGCTTACGTGAACTTCGCCCTCGACGCGGACGGCAAGGTCGAGAAGATCACGCTGAAGCCGGTGTCGCCGCTGGCGGACTTCAGCTACGACTACCAGGATCTGCTGTTCACACCGGTGGCTGAGAAGAAGTAACCGCTTGTTGTAGGGTGGGCCTCGGCCCACCGCTTTTGCACCTTGCGAAAAATGCGAAGGGCGGTGGGCCAAGGCCCACCCTACATTTCTGCTGGCTCCCAAGGAGGGTCTCGGCCGCGTCGGGATATTCTTTCCCGAACTTTGCCGGAAGTTTCCACCCCGGCGCGTCTTTAAGGCCGCAGGCAATCGCGCCTACGGCAATTCGCGAATCCGGATGTTGCGCAGCGCGAGCGTGCCCGGATGATCGCCCTGGATGCCGATGTAGCCCTTCTTCGCCAAGCCATAGTTCGGGTATTTCACGAACTTGCTGGCCGCGACCTTGGCCTTCCAGTCCGGACTCCATAATTCGTATTCCACGACCTTCTTGCCGTTGAGCCAATGCTCGACATGCGCGCCGTTGACGACAATGCGTGTCGAGTTCCATTGATCGAACGCGTGAACCACGTCCGCCGGCGCCGGGTAGAGCGCGTAGGCGGCAGCGGCGGCGGTCAGTCGGCTGCGCCCGTCCGGAGCGTTCGCGTCATCGAGAAGCTGATACTCCGGCGCGCTCCAGTAGATGTGATCGTACTCGCGCGTGCCGTGGTAGAAGATGCCGCTGTTGCCGGCCTTGCCGAGCTTCCACTCGAGTTCCAGCTCGAAACTGGCGAATTCCTCGCGCGTCACCAGATCGTCGACCTCGCCGTCCTTGGAGATCACGCCGTTGGTTATGCTCCAGCCTTTCGGCAGGTCCTGCGAGTCCCAGCCGCGCCAGCTCTTGGCCGTCGAGTTCTCGACCAGCGCGTGCCACGCCTTCGATGGACTGGCTGTGGGCTTGCCGGATGCGCCGTCGGCTTGCACGCTGCACGTCACGGCGAATGCGAGCAGCACGAATGCTGCCGAATGGGCAATCGTGATTTTCATTGGTTATCTCCAGGCCAAATTTCGATGTTTCGACAGTTCCTCATGCGAGGCCCGCTTTCCTGAGCGCTTCGAGCGGCGGCCCGTCGAAGCGCTCGAGCGGCATGTTGCCGACATATTGCAGATCCTTGCGGCCCGCCGGCGTCGTGTAGAACCCGCCCGCAGTCAGGTCACGGTAGCGCGCGAAGAACAGCGCAGCCTTGGCGAAGCGCGGCTTCGCCGTCGGCGCGTAGCAGATGTCGTCGCAGATGGCCTTCTGTCGCGCCTCATCGAGTGCCGCGAACGGCTCGGAGAAGCGTTG
>DASSGP010000018.1:0-15175 GCA_035693405.1 Rudaea sp.
TGGAGCCGCCAGCAACGTGAGCGGCGCCGTAGTAGTAATAGATGGCGTTCTTCGAGAAGTCGCGGTTGGCAGCCAGCACGGAGTCGAACTTGTTGTAATCGACGCCGGCCATGATGCTGCCCTTGTCCGTCGTCTGGCCGAAGATGAAGTGATAACCCTGGCGCTGCCCGTCGTCGCGATCGGATATGCCGTAGTCGGTAGAGAACTCCGCACCCTGGTAGTTGCTGCGCAGGATGAAGTTGACGACGCCGCCGACCGCGTCGGAGCCGTACACCGACGAGGCGCCATCGGTCAGCACTTCGATGCGCTCGATCGCGTCGGCAGGAATCGCGTTGACGTCGCCGTACAGGTAGCGATGGCCGTCGACCAGGATCAGGGTGCGGGCCGAACCCAGGCCACGCAGCGAGATCGACGAGAAACCGGTGCCGCCGCCGTTGTTGACGCGCGGGTTGGTGACCGGGCCGGTTACGGCCGGCAGATCCTGCACGAGGTCACCGAGGGTGAGCTTGCCGGACTGCTGGATCGCCGCCTTGTCGATCGTGACGACGGGGTTGGCCGTCTCGATGTCCACGCGGCGAATATTCGAACCGGTCACCACGATGGTTTCGAGGGACTGGCTCTTCTGATCGGTATTGTTATCTGCAGCGGTTTGCGCCTGGGCGGTCCCAAGCGTGCCCGCCGTTGCGGCTACGCCAAGCGACAACGCAAGGCGGACCGCCGACGAAAGCTTATTCGCGTCGAGTCTCATTACACTCTCCAACGTCAGGTTGTACAACAGATTCGGGGACTGATTTCGTTTTCCTTTCTTGAAATCTCCTTACCGGATAGCACCGAGTTCGTGCATGCTTCGGCGGCTCATGCAGTCTATGCATCGTGAACATTTCGTAAGGTCGAAATGTTTCGAGAATCTTGTCTAAAAATTACGAATGTTCCGCCACAAGCCAGTCGTACGTGGGCGCGCGAAGATTTTCAGGATCGGAAACAATTGCGCGCGATATCGCACGACGCGTGCGAACACGGCGCCGTCGTCAGCACTTCGTCGGATATCGTGGGCGTGGAGCAGGCCGGTTGCCGCGGCATGCGAATCAGTCGGATTCGGTACCGAGTCGCCGTGGGGATTCCGCATTGCCGAGTCCGGCAACGAGGCGGCGCAACTTTTCGTTGTCGCTGAGCACGTGCTCCAGGCGCGCGAGGATATCGTCGGGCACGTTTCGGCAGGCGTTTTCCCATGCCTTGACGCTGTCGGGCTGCACGTGCAGCGCCTTGCACACCAGATCGGGTGCTGATCCGGCGCGGATCATGCGCACCGCCTTGAGTTGGTTGAAACGCAGTAACCTGACCGACTTCGACATTCGTGCCCGCTCAGCAAGTTGAGGAGAATGCGGAGGCGCCAGACGCGACAGAAGTCATCGCGTCGCCCGCCCTGGTGTGAGCGAGATCCTGGCCGGGCACGCGAAACGGCGCAGCTCTTTGCGTGATCGCCTCATGTTTCCCGATGGTGCTGCAGAATTTCGACACGCTTACGCCTTCGGTTTGCTTGAACGCCCGGTTCAAGCTCTGGCCCGAGCGGAAGCCGACCCCGGTCGCAATCACCTCGATCGGTTCGCGCGACGCAAGCAGGAGTCGTTTGGCTGCTTCAACCCGCGTGCGGATCAGATACTGGTGCGGGGTCGATCCGAACAGATCGCTGAACATGCGGATGAAATGGTGGCGCGACATCTGTGCCGCGTCGGCCAGGACCCTGCAGTCGATTTCGAGAAAGTACTCTACGTCGATCATCCGGCGTGCAGCTTCCAGCCGCTGCCTGACCCTGCGCGCGGATCGCTCCTTGCGAGCGTCAAACGTGTAGCACTGCCCGGTCGTGCAAGTGCCTGGCCGCAGCTCGACAACGTCGGGTGTGGCGTCCGGCAGTTCTTTGCCGTCATCGACAACGCCCCCGGCAGCGCCTGACACCTGACCCGAAGTCTCGCAGACCGACGTCGATACTTCCGGCAGCGGTTTCGTTGGCACGAGTGACGGCCATAGCGGAAGATTCGCCGCAGCGGGTCGATTCGTGAAGCGGAATCCCAGCTCATGGCAGCGCGCCACGGCCGAGGATATGGTCCGCTCATCGGCCTGGTTCAAAACGGAGGAAACCCCATTGGCGCGTTCCAGTGCGCGCCAGCGATAGATCACGCTCATCGGAATATCCAGCAGGCCGGAGATCTTCCGCACCGCGTGCAACGGCAGCAGCAGACGGACCAGGTCGACGACCGGCTGTGGATATGAATGTCGAACGCGCCAACGACGATGCATGATTACCTCTGTTCCGGTTCTCTTTCGCTCGGGAACTCCGACGGCCACGCAGTACGCCGGATTTGCGGGATGAAGCCGTCGCTCAACCCGGTTTCCGCGTCCAGCGGTCGCGCAACCACGGCCAGGCTTTCGCGGAACTCGGTCGCCGACGACCCGAGGTGCTTCTTGATCGCGCGCGTGAACGACGATCTGCTCTGAAAGCCGATCGCCTGCGCGATGTCGGCTATTCCCAGATTGCTTCCGGAAAGCAACGAGCTCGCACTTTCGAGACGGTATCGGCTCAGGTTCGAATACGGCGTCTCTTCGAACACGGATCGGAACGTGGTAATGAAATGTCCGACCGAGTAGTTCGCCATCAACGCGAGTTTCGCCACGTCGAGGTCCTGGTGTGCGCAGGCCGAGATGTAGTTGCGCACGCGTTGCAGGCGCAGGAACACCGCCTTCTTTCTGATCAGACAGGAGCCGGGGCAGCGCTCGATCATTGGCGCGAAGCCGGACTGAAGGTCGTCGACGAGCCCGGCGAGCTGGTGCGCGATGTACTTGTTGCCCGGAGGCTGCGCGTCGCGCAGGCAATGCCGGACCAGACGCAGTAACCTCCTGCTCACCGACGGCACGAAGCGGTGGATCGCCGGAAACAATACCGCGCCCGGGCGTGCCCCGGTTCCACCGTTGCGGCCCAGAGAAGACCACGCGGCCGGAGTTCCGGCGATGACGATGCAGGCGCCGCGCGGGGAGACGATGATGTCGTGACGCGTCAGTGCGTCGCCGACCCAGATGTCGGCCTTGCCGAGTCGGACACTCCAATCCCCGGTCATGACGCCGGCGCCGCCCAGGATCGGAAATGCCAGCGAGGCGACTCCGGCAGGCGTCGTGAGGATGGTTCCACGTTCGCACAGGACGACGCTCATGTGATCGTCGCGCGTCGGCGGCAATCCGCCTGCGTCGAGGCCGGTACGCGAGCCGGCAATGGCGCGGATCGCAAAGAACTTCATTGAAGCGCTGTCATTGCCGTGCGTGCCCGATAGTAGTTTATCTACGTAAGCCATCGTACTATGATGAGCAAATGTTGTCAACGAAGCCCTTCGTAGATAATTGACAACCAGACGTCGCTATCGGCGGCGCCGGGGCGAGGGCGACTAGCGAGCGAAACGATACGGGTCACGGTCACTCCTGTGAAACAGCGATTCGATTTCCGGACATCCATACTCGAGAACGACTTTTGGGGGCAACGTGCGCCATGCGCGCGCCAGTACAGATCGATCGCCGGCGTAATATATTCCGCATGGGTCCAGATCCGGCCAAAGAGGTCAGATCCGGCCAAGCAGATCTGCCGCCAAGCGTTTGCGTTAACGAGGTTGCAAAAATTGCGATCACTGCGACGTTCTCGCACACGATCGCCGCCAGCAAAAACAGGTTTCAGACAGCGACGTCATGTTTTTTTTCGGCGCGCTCAACCTGTGAGCGTCAGGTCGGCGAAACAACATGACCTGCGCCGGTGACTGGCGAGTCGGACGTGACGGACAACAGCGGGCGCGCAAGTTGTTCCGCTCAGCGCCGAGGACTCGCAGCAGCGCTACATGACAGATGTATGAGCGCGGGCGAATTCGATGAACATGCGCACGGCAACGTCGTCGCGCCAGTCCGTCCGCGAGAAGATGCCGCTCTCCATCGGCCGAACCTGGTCGCCGAGCGCGACCTGGCCGACGCCGAGGCCGCGCGTGACGATACCCGACGGCAACAGCGGCACGATCGTCGTGCCGAGCCCGGCTTCGACCATGCGCACGACGACCTGCGTCGAAGTTGTCTCCATCGCGATGCGTGGGGTGAGTCCGCGCTGATAGAACGCTTCGAGCACATGCTGGCGGCCGGTCGATCCGGCTTCGAACACGATCAGCGGTTCGTCGACGAGATCGGCAATCGACAGGCTTTCGCGCGCCAGCAATCGATGGCCGGTCGCCGCGACGAAATACCACGGCAGGACGAACCACGGGTGATAGACGAGGCCGACCGGATATTCGATCGGCGCGCAGGCTCCGAGCGCCAGGCTTGTATCGCTTTGCAAGTCGGCGAGGATTTGCTGCTCGGTGCGCGTGAACAGGCGCAGGGTTATCTCCGGGGATTGCGCATGGAACTCGCGCATGACGTCGATCAGAACGTAATAGGTAAGGTACTGGCTTGCGGCGATCAGGATTTCGCGCGACTGCTGACCCGGCTCGAACAGGTGCGTCAACGCGTGCGCTTCTTCGAGGAACTGCTCTGCTTTTCCCGTGAATACGCGACCCGCGTGAGTCAGCCGCACTTCGCCACGGCGCCCGCGCTCCTTTTCGTACAGCGCGACGCCCAGCCGCTCCTCGAGCGTCAGGAGGCGGCTGCGCAGGCCTTCTTCGGACAGATGCAGCGACTGTGCCGCCATGCGAATGCTGCCGGTACGGACAAGTTCGACGAATGCGCGGACTTGATCGGTCGAGATCGGCGGCATCAGCCGGTTCATCGCGACAACGCCCGGATTGCGAATGTCATGACGCGCGGAAAGAAGACTTGCATGTTTCGCTCGCTGGGCTTCGGTGCTTCCTGCACAGTCCGGGTGGACTGTAACGTTTGCATTACACAACCCACCTCTCCCCTTGTGGGAGAGGTCGACGCGCGCAGCGCGGCGGGAGAGGGGAAGGCGCCACAAGGCGCCTGCTTGCGCAGGCGCTCACCCTCTCCCCAACCCCTCCCGCATCAAGGGGGAGGGGCTTGAGAGCGATTCGCGCTTGTTCAGGTACTTGCGAAACGCTGCACTAGTTATAGCCCTCGTAACCTGCCAGTTCTCGCCGTTTTCGGACATGAACACCCCAGGCCAACGATCATTCGGCGTTGCGTCTTCTTTCGGGACGGCGGTTTGCGGCATGGCGGATTTGCCCCCCAAACTGCGTTCTTCGTCGTATGGCGACACCGCAGGCTCGTGTCGCTGTGTTCGCGGCGTGCAATGGCACGAGCGGATCCGCCTGCGGCGCCGGCGGACGCGCGGGATGAACCGCGGGCACGCTTCGTCGGACACAGCTTGAGCGTGCCGCATGCCAGGCAGGATTGATCGCAGACGGATCCCGCTTTTCAGAACGTGTCGTCTCCTTCGCAAATCTGCCACAACCGGGACAAGCCAATGAAAGCCGCACTCGTTTTTCTTGCCTGCATCGCGCCAGTGGCTTTCGCCCACGCTGCCAACGTCTTCTGTGTTGCGAGCACGGAGCAGCTGACAACTGCGCTCGCATCGTTGTCGACATCCGCCATGAACACCGATGCCGACGAAATACGCATCCATACCGGCACCTATTTCGCACCGGCGGGCGGCTGGGTCGGTTCGGTGACGACGCATCACGCGCTGACGATTCACGGCGGCTACACCGACGACGGATGTACGCAGCAGACACTGGACGCATCGATGACGGTTCTCGACGGCAACGACACCGCGGGCGTGATGACGATCAACACGCCGTTGTCGCCCAACAGCGACATCGAAGTCAGCGGCCTTACCTTCGAGCACGGCAAGGGCAGCAGCGCATTCACATCCTGCGCGGGAGGACTCAAGGTCGGCGACCCGGGTCCGATCAGCAACGGGAAGGTCCTGATTGAGCGCAATATCTTTCGGGACAACAGCGCAGTGAGCAACGGCTTCAGCCATGCGGTCGGCGGGTTGCTGGCAGCGACGGATGGCGACTCGCTGATCGTCCGCGGCAACCTGTTCGTCAACAACAGTTCGCCGAACGAAGCAGCCGCGTCCTTCTATTCGGACCACGAAATCGACGTCAGCAACAACACGTTCGTCGGCAACCATTCGACCGACGGAACACTGCAGACGCGCTTCGCGCTGGACTTCTTCACGGCCACAGGCTTGTTCCTCAGCAACAATATCTTCTGGGGCAACGCGGCAGGCGCCGGCGAGTTCGACATCAACCTGAGCGGGCAATTCACCCACGCCACGCTGGTGAACAACGACATCGAGACAGCGACCGGAACGGCGAAGTCGGAAACAGGCACGCTGCAGGTCGATCCGGAGTTTGTCGGCAACGGGGACTTCCGCCTGTCGGCGTTCTCGCCTCTGATCGACGCCGGCGTCGACAGCCCGCCAGGCGGCCTGGCCAGCATCGATCTCGACGGCGCCCCGCGCATCGACGCGACGGCAGCGGACCTCGGCGCCTATGAAAGCAGCTACATCTTCGTCAGCGATTTCGAATAGCTGCATGTACCCCAACCTGAGATGCCCGATGAAAGCGACGATCCTTCTTCTGATCGGCTGCATTGCGATCGTCGATTCGGCGCCGGCCGCAACGAACGTCAAGTGTGTCGGTAGCTCGAGCGATCTGACCCAGGCGCTGTCGGCATTGTCGAATTCGCCCGACAACATCGATGCCGACGAAATTCGCATCCACACCGGCACGTACTTCGCGCCCGCCGGCGGCTGGACCGGTTCGGTCACGACCCATCACGACCTGTCGATTCGCGGCGGCTACATGAACGCCGGTTGCACGCTGCAGACCATGGACGCGTCGATGACGATTCTCGACGGTAACAACGCCTCGGGAGTCATGACGATCAACACCCCCGGGCTGCCGATCAGCAATATCGAAGTCAGCGGCCTGACTTTTCAGAACGGCAATGCCAGCAATGCATTCGAGTCGAGTGCGGGAGGGCTCAAGGTCGGCGATCCGAACCCGATCAACGAAGGAAAAATAATCGTCGAGCGCAATATCTTTCGCCACAACACTGCGGCGAGCAACGGCTTCAGCAAGGCGGTCGGCGGCCTGCTGGCGGCGACGGACGGGCTGCCGCTGATCGTGCGCGGCAATCTGTTCGTCGACAACACCTCGCCGAACGATTCTGCGCTCGATGTCGAATCGAACAACGAGATCGACGTGAGCAACAATACGTTCAGCGGCAACCGCTCGACCGATGCGGCGCAGCAGACGCGCGTGGCAATGGGCCACTTCACGTTCACGGGTATCCACCTCAGCAACAACATCTTCTGGAACAACACTGCCGGCGCTGGCGAGTACGACCTGAACCTCAGCGGCGTGTTCAACGGCGAACGCGCCGCAACGCTCGCGAACAACGACATCCAGGCATCGACCGGTACGGCGGCGGCCGAAGCGGGCACCGTGCACGTCGATCCGGGGTTCGTCGGCAACGGGAATTTTCACCTTGCGGATGCCTCGCCGCTGATCAACGCCGGCATCGACCATCCGGCCGGCGACTTGGCGAGCGTCGATCTGGATGGCGCACCACGCGTCGTCGGATCGGCCGTGGATCTCGGCGCCTACGAGAACGCATCGCCAGCCGCGGGACCGCGGATCGGCGCCGGTTTCAGCGGCAACTGGTTCGACCCGACGCCGGGACAAGACGGCCACGGCTTCCAGGTCGAAGTGCTGCCGGACAACGGCATGCTCGTGATCTGGTTCGTTTTCAACCCGGCCGGCACCGCGCAGAGCTGGATCTACATGCAGGGCAGCTACGCGTCGTTGAGCAGCAGCGTGACCCTGCCGGCAGTCCTCGAGACCGGCGGACGTTTTCCGCCGAACTTCAATTCGTCCACGCTGACGCGGACGCCGTGGGGTCTGCTGACGCTCACGTTTGCCGACTGCAGCAACGGCACTGCGACCTGGGCTTCCAATCCGGCTTCGGCAGCGGCCGGTTATGGCAATGTCAGCTTTCCGATCCGGCGCCTAACCAGCATTGCCGGCACAGCGTGTCCTTGAAGTCGCGCGCCGAAGCCTCGATCTGACTGCAGACCGCAGACCGGCGACGAGAAGAACTATGACAAAGATGGCCAGGACCCTGTATATCCGCGACATCCGCAAGGATGAATTCGCAACACTCGGCCGCTTGATGGTCGACGTGTATTCGAATCTCGCCGGCTTTCCGAGTCCGGACGAGCAACCCGGCTATTACGACATGCTTCGGAACATCGGGCGCTTCAGCGAAAAAAAGGATGCCCGCGTACTGGTGGCGATTTCGGCCGACGATGAACTGGTCGGCGGCATCGTCTACTTCGGCGACATGTCCCAATACGGCTCGGGAGGAACCGCGACGACCGTGAAGAATGCGTCCGGGATTCGACTGCTCGGTGTCAGCGCACGGACCAGGGGAATGGGTGTCGGCAAGGCGCTGGCACGCGCGTGCATACAACTGGCAAAGGACAAGGGGCACTCGCACGTGGTCCTGCACACGACCCAGCCGATGCAGGTCGCGTGGAGTCTCTACGAGAAGCTCGGCTTCGAGCGATCGAAGGATCTGGATTTCGTGCAGGAAGGCCTGCAGGTTTTCGGCTTCAGGCTCTGGCTCGGCGGAACGTGAAGGCGCGACGCGACGTCAACAAGATCGTTTTGCCGAAGCACATGGGTTACGACTGAGATCCTAGAATTTCCGGCGACTTCTTCCGCCCGCTGAAGCGTGCGGCAACCAGTCGGTGCGCGATGCTGCCAACTATCATCGCCGGCAGGAACAACAGCGCCGTCAGAGTGCCGGCGCCGGCGCCGACGAGCGCCGGTCCGGGACAATAGCCGGCGAGGCCCCAGCCGACACCGAAGATCGCGGCGCCGAGGACCAGCGGCAAATCGATCATGCGCGTGGCCGGAAGCTGGAATTCCGCGGCCACGATCGGTCGCGCGCGCTGCGTGACGAAGTGGAACGCGACAGCCGTGGTCATCGTAGCGCCGATCAGGACGAATGCGAGCGTCGGATCGAAGTCGCCGAACACATCGAGGAACCCGATCACGACCAGCGGATCGGTCATCCGCGCAATCGCAAGGCCGACCCCGAACAGGGCTCCGCAGAGCAGTGCGGCGAAGGCAGCCTTCATGCGGCGCCGCCGAACACGTGATGCGTCAGCAAGACCGTGACGATCGCGCAAGCCATGAACGTCAGCACGGCCACCAGGGACCTCAAGGAAAACCGGCCCAGCCCGCAGACGCCGTGACCGCTCGTGCAACCGCCGCCGAGACTCGTGCCGAAGCCGACCAGTGCGCCGGCCAGCAGCAGGACTGGCAAGCGCGCCGGCGATGCCGTGGCCTGATGCAACAAATGCATCGTGAGGCCTCCGGCGCCGACCAAGCCGGTAATGAAGGCCGCACGCCATGCCCATTCCGCGCCGGACGAGCGCCGCGTCAAACCGTTGACGATGCCGCTGATGCCGGCGATGCGGCCGTTGAACAGCAGCAAGCCGGTCGCGGACAGGCCGATCAGGACTCCGCCGAACAAGGCGACGAACCAGCTACTCATGCGCCCTCCCCACTGCCGCGCGGCTGCCATCGCGCGCCGGGCTCCATACTAACGAAATCCGGGCGCGCCACGCCAAGACTTGCGCAAACCGGTTCGGCACGGCATCGTGCACGCTTTCAAACGGCCGTTCGATGCCATGCCCGACGCCACCAGCGCAAATTCCCAATTTCCACATTTGCTGGCGCCGCTCGATCTGGGCCATGTCACGCTGCCGAACCGCGTGCTCATGGGTTCGATGCACACGGGCCTGGAAGATCATGCGCGCGACTACGGCAAGCTCGCGGCGTATTTTGCCGAACGCGCGCGCGGTGGCGTCGGCTTGATGGTGACCGGTGGCCTGTCGCCGAATATCGCCGGCTGGCTCAAGCCGTTCGGCGGCCGCCTGTCGCTGCCGTGGCACGTTGCGCGGCATCGCAAGGTCACGCGCGCGGTGCACGCCGACGGTGGACTGGTCTGCCTGCAGATCCTGCATGCCGGGCGCTACGGCTATCACCCGTTGTCGGTCTCGGCGTCGCGGATCAAGTCGCCGATTACCCCGTTCACGCCGCGCGCGCTGTCGAGCGGCGGTGTCGAACGCACGATCGGCGATTTCGTGCGCTGCGCGAAGCTGGCGCAGGATGCCGGCTACGACGGCATCGAGATCATGGGCAGCGAAGGCTACCTGATCAACCAGTTCCTGGCCGCTCGCACCAATGCGCGCAACGATGCCTGGGGCGGCAGCGTCGAGAAACGCCAGCGCCTGCCGATCGAGATCGTGCGGCGCACGCGCGCGGCAGTCGGGCGCGAGTTCATCATCATCTACCGGCTGTCGATGCTCGACCTCGTCGACAACGCGCAAAGCTGGGACGAAATCGTGCAGCTTGCCAAGGCTATCGAAGCGGCCGGCGCCTCGATCATCAACACCGGCATCGGCTGGCACGAAGCCCGCGTTCCGACGATCGTGACCAGTGTTCCGCGCGGTGCGTTCACCTGGGTCACGCGCAAGCTCAAGGGCGAGGTGAAGATTCCGCTGATAACGACGAACCGCATCAACATGCCCGAGGTCGCGGAAAAGATCCTCGCCGACGGCGATGCCGACATGGTGTCGATGGCGCGGCCGCTGCTGGCCGATTCGGACTGGGTCAACAAGGCCAGAGCCGGCCGCAGCGAGCGCATCAACACCTGCATCGCCTGCAACCAGGCCTGCCTGGACCACGTGTTCAAGAACGAGCATGCGTCGTGCCTGCTCAACCCGCGCGCTTGCCATGAAACCGAACTCGTCATCACGCCATCCGGGGTGCGCAAGAAAATTGCCGTCGTCGGCGCCGGTCCGGCCGGACTGGCGTGCGCGACGACGCTGGCCGAACGCGGCCACGCGGTGACACTGTTTGACGCCGCCGGCGAGATCGGCGGCCAGTTCAACATGGCCAAGCGCATTCCGGGGAAGGAAGAATTCCACGAGTCGCTGCGTTACTTCGGCCACCGCATCGCCGACACCGGCGTCGAGTTGAAGCTCGATACGCGCGCGACGGTCGAGTCGCTGCGCGGCTTCGACAGCGTCATCCTCGCGACCGGGGTCACGCCGCGCGCGCTGCGGATTCCCGGCGCCGATCGGCCAAACGTATTGAGCTATCTCGACGTGGTCCTGCTCGGCAAGCCGGTCGGCAGGCGCGTAGCGATCGTCGGCGCCGGCGGCATCGGTTTCGATGTCGCCGAATTCCTGACCCAGGACGAACCTTCGCCGACGACCGACATCGCGCGCTGGTCTCACGAGTGGGGCGTCGACCAGAGCTACGCAAGTCGCGGCGGCTTGGCCAAGCCGGTGTCCGAAGCGTCTCCGCGCGAAGTGTGGCTGCTGCAGCGCACACCCGGCACACCCGGCAAGCGCCTGAACAAGACCACCGGGTGGGTGCATCGAGCGGCGCTGAAGATGAAGCACGTGAAGATGCTCGGTGGAGTGAACTACGAACGCGTCGACGACGCCGGGCTGCATATCGTCGTCGATGGAAATTCGCAAATACTGCAGGTGGACAATGTCGTCGTCTGCGCTGGCCAGGAACCGCGGCGCGATCTGTACGATGGCCTCAAGGCCGCAAACGTCGACGTGCACCTGATCGGCGGCGCAGACGTCGCGGCGGAACTCGATGCCAAGCGCGCGATCGCGCAAGGCACGAGGCTCGCAGTCGCGCTCTAAAGCTGCTTTGGGTTGTGGCGCCCGCGCGGACGCGCCCGCCAACGCGAGCGTTCCGCGCTGCAGCATTGCCCGCGCTGGCTTGCGCCCTCACGCAGGCGTAAGGTTGCGGGCGTGACGCGTCCACTGGTCGCGAGCACGCCCGCGCTGACGCCTGTCGGGGATGCGTCGAGTCGTCGCGCGTCAAACTGCACGCAACGAGTCTCTCTGATCTCATACCTACGAGGAGGATTCCTATGCTCAAGCATGTCTTATTCGGAACGATCGCAACTCTGGCACTGTCGTCGCTGGCCTCTGCCGATGCGCCGCCAGCCCCCCCGTCACCGCCGGCTGAACTGGCCCAGCTCGACTTCTTCGTCGGCACCTGGAATTGCAGCGGCAAGGCATTCGCCACTCCGATGGGGCCTGAACATGCGACGACGGCGACTGTGCACGCTGCCAAGGAAGTCGGCGGGCGCTGGGTGAGGACCAACTACGACGAGAACAAGACCGCCGCAAATCCGATGCCGTATCACGTTGTTGCTCACTTCGGCTACGACTCCGCCAAGAAGCAGTTCGTGAACTCTTGCGTCGATGTGTTCGGCGGCTACTGCACCACGACCAGCAGCGGCTGGAACGGCGACACGATGATCTTCGAAGGTCCCGTCAACGGCATGCCCGAGTCCGGAAGCGGACGCGATACGTTCACCAGGAAGGGCGCGAACCAGCTGACACACATGGGCGAGATGCAGGGCGCGGACAAGAAATGGATCAAGACCGACGAGGAAACCTGCCACAAGGGCAAGTGATCACCGGGGATAGGGGTTCAATCCCGGGCACCGCGACGCCGACCCCATTCCTTGGTGTCGACGCCGCGATGCTTCCAGTCGGCAAACTCCAGGTACGGCCGATCAATGATGTTCGTGTTCGTCGTCGTCGTGCTTGTCGCGATAGTGCTTGAGCACCCACTCGTGACGCTCGTACGGGTGTTCGGTATCCAGATCGAGCTCGACGCCACCGGCCGAGACATAGGCACGGCTTTCGGCGGGCAGCGCGACGCCGGATTGCCAGCGTCCATCGGTCTGCCAATAGTAGGTCTTGGTCTCCGGCGCGAAATAGATCTGGTGGTCGGCGTAATAGACGTAATGGTGCTTCCCGGTCTTCTCGACGGTCACGGTCGTGTCCGCCATCGACGGCGCGGCGACGGCGAATCCGATTGCCAGCATGACTGCTGAGGTGAGCTTGCGCATGGTACGCATCAGCGATTCTCCTTGGAGGGTTCGTTGGGGTGACGCAAGTCGTGAAGACAACTTGCGTGCCAACGGACAGGAGTCCATAAATCACGGGGTTACGGCCGATCGGCCCCCGCTGCGTCGCGCCATATGCAGGATCGTCGACGCGGAGGATTGCAACCTGCAAGGCCCGGCCGCCGGCTTCCGCGCGCGGCCATGGCAATGCATCCAGTCACGCTTCAGTCCGGCTGCCACGAACCGAATGCGAAAAGCTGATTTGTATACGTTTCCACAACAGCGCTGAAGGGTTCCTGCGCGGCGTCGACCAGGACGGCCCGGTGGCGCAACACGGCGCCGGGGATGCGCAAGGCCGAGCGATCTCGTGCCGCTTCGGGATGCACCCCGGGCATTTCCCAGCCCTTCGGCAATGGCGACCACAGCAGTTCGGCCGAAAGTGTCCGCCGCTGAAAATGCAGCGGCTGCACGACCTTGCCGAACGGCTCGTCGGTCGCATCCAGACGCTGGTTCATGTCCGCAGTCAGGCGGCCGGGCACGTACCAGTTGTCGGCCTCGGAGAAAACATGCATGCCGCACATCAGCTGCACGTGCCGGTAACCGACCGGTTCTCCGGAGTCGACCTTCAACAGGGCACGGAGGTCGTCCGGAATTGGCTTGGAAACGTCGCGAACGCGCCGCGCGACAATTCGCGGCGGCTCGGCCAGACGATGATCGGCGCACCAGCGCTCGAGCGTCAGCGTGGCGCTGTCATGGCTGAGCAGATCGGCATTCAGGGTCTGCAGCAGCGCGAGCAATTCGACGCGCTCGACATGGTGGTCGGCGCGCGAAGCCGGAAGCGGCGCGCACCCGGCCGTCGCCAGCGTAATGAGAACCAGAACGCAGAGCACGGTCGCGGCGCGAGTGAAAACGCGGGGCCGCGTTCGCCGGGGTGGAGAAGTCCCCATGGTGACTCATCCCGGTTGGTTGGAGCGCTAATTATAGTCGCGGACCACGCAGCCCGGACCTCGGTTGATTCGCTCGATTGATTCGCTCGATTGATGCGAATCGCGCGCCGCGCAAACGGAGCACGCGGCACGCGCGAAAACTATCCGGCGCCTGACGTTTCTGCCGCCGCGATCAATCAGCCAATGGCCGGTCGCTCATCAGGCCGAGCAGGTTGCCGTCCGGATCCGTGCAGAACGCGAGCATGACCTCGCTTGTCGGCGTGCGGCCGATGACGTGCGGCAGCTGCTCGAAGTGCACACCCTTTCCGCTCAGATCAGCGTGAGCCTGCGCGGTATCGGCAACCTTGAAGTAGAAAACCGTGTCGCGCCCGCCAGGCTTCCCGCCCTGGGTGCCAAGCATCAGGCGCACGCCATCGATGTCGAAAAAACTCATTCCCGGCACTTCGAACAGCAGCTTCAAACCCAGCGTGTCGCGATAGAAAGCCGTTGCCCGCGGCAGTTCCGTGACACTGAGCGCAATCTGCGCAATACCGTTGATCAGACTCATGGCGGCTCCTTTCATTGCTGGCAAAAACACGATACGATTAGCCTTGGCTAATAGTTAGTGTAAGCTAACAAAATGTCGAAACCGAGTCAAGATCCGGATTCCGCCATGGGCCTGGCCGACCGGCTGCACAGTGTTGCCATCCACTTGCTGCGTCGTGCGCGGCGCGAAGATGCGGCGATGGGCCTGCCGCCCGCCCAGGCGTCGGTGTTGTCGGTGCTCGTGTTTGGCGGTGCGCGGACGCTGTCGGCGCTGGCCGAAGTCGAACAGGTCAAGGCACCGACCATGACCCGCATCGTCGATGCGCTCGAACGCGCCGGGCTGGCGCAGCGGCAGGCGGACGCGAATGACCGGCGCAAGCTCAGCATCGCGGCGACCGCTGCCGGCGTGCGCCTGATGCAGCAGGGCCGATTGCGCCGCGTCAAGGCGCTGGCCCAGCTGCTGGCGGGGCTCGATCGCAACGAACAAGCCACGCTCGACGAGGCTGTTACGTTGCTGGCGCGATTGCAGATGCGCAAATCCGGGCAATAATAGCCGGCATATCGCAACTCCCTGCCCTGTCCTTCTCCAGGAACATTGCATGAAGCTCCGAACGCCGTTGATCGCCGTCCTGGTGTTGTTCGCGCTGACCGCTGGCGTCGCGCGGACGCAAGAGAAAGCGGCCGACGCACCCCGCTTCTTTCACATCGAACCGGTTCGCCCCGTTGCCGAGTTGCAGGCGATCGCGCTTGCCGCG
>DASSGP010000019.1:0-4519 GCA_035693405.1 Rudaea sp.
AGCGAACCTGACCCAGTCGCTGCGCCTTCTGCACGTGTTCATGGGCTCGCAGATTTCCAACGTGCGCGACATCGCCGCCGGCATGCGCGAGGCGACGCGTTACTTTGTGGAATTGTGCAAACTCGGCATGCCGATCGGCTATGTCGACGTCGGCGGCGGCCTCGGCATCGACTACGAAGGCACGCGCTCGCGCTCGGCCTGCTCGGTCAACTACGGGCTGGACCAGTACGCCGCGACGATCGTGCAGCCATTGCTGGAGGCCTGCAGCGAGCACGACCTCGCCCCGCCGCACGTTATCAGCGAAACCGGACGTGCGATGGTCGCGCACCACGCCGTGCTGGTCGTCAACGTCAGCGATATCGAACGCGCGCCGGAAGGGCGCATTCCGCCGACCGATGCCGACGAGCCCGCCGCGCTGCGCCGCCTGCGCGAAATCCATGGTGAGATCGACCAGCGTTCGGTCATCGAGCTGTATCACGAGGCGCAGCATCACTGGACCGAAGGTCACGCGCTGTTCGCGCTCGGGCAGCTCACGCTGCGCCAGCGCGCGCGGCTCGACGATGTCTACTACGCGATCGTCACCGCGCTGCGCGTCCGCCTCAAGCCCGAGGAGCGCGCGCATCGCCAAGCGCTCGATGAGCTCAACGAAAAACTCGTCGACAAGTACTTCGTGAACTTCTCGATCTTCGAGTCGATCCCCGACGCCTGGGCGATCGACCAGATCTTTCCGATCG
Organism: Rudaea sp.; assembly: GCA_035693405.1. Taxonomy (GTDB): domain Bacteria; phylum Pseudomonadota; class Gammaproteobacteria; order Xanthomonadales; family Rhodanobacteraceae; genus Rudaea. The sequence goes on from DASSGP010000019.1 coordinate 735, forward strand.
TGCCGATCTCGGGCCTCGACCTCGCGCCGGACCGGCGCGGCGTGATCGCCGACCTGACCTGCGATTCGGACGGACGTTTGGACCAGTACGTCGATGCCGAAGGCGTCGATGTCAGCCTGCCGCTGCACGCGCCGATTCCGGGCGAACCGTACCGGCTCGGCATCTTCCTCGTCGGCGCGTACCAGGAGGCGCTCGGCGACATCCACAACCTGTTCGGCGACACCGACGCGGTCAACGTGCGCCTGACCGATCACGGCACGTTCGAGTTCTCGCACGTGCGCCGCGGCGACACGACCGACGTCATGCTCGACTATGTCGGCTACGACCTGGCCGACCTGCGCGAGGCGTATGACGAAAAAATCCTCGCCGCGGGAATCGACGAGGACAGCGCGGCGCGCGTGACGGCAATACTCGAGGCCGGGCTTACCGGTTATACCTACCTCGCGGAAAGCGATGATGTGTAGGGTGGGCCTTGGCCCACCGTTTTTCTTTTTTGGCGTAAAAGCGAAGAGCGGTGGGCAAAGGCCCACCCTACGTTGTGCGGGCAGTTTGGTTGGCCGGAAGGGAGGACATGTGACGTGACAGAACTCAAGGTGGGATTCGTCGGCCTGGGCGCCATGGGGTGGCCGATGGCCGGGCACTTGCGTCGCTCGGGTCTGCTCGTCGGCGTGAGCAATCGCAGCCCTGCGAAAGCGCAGGCATTCGCAGCCGAGCACGGCGTTGCCGCACCGGCAACGATCGCCGAGCTCGCGCCGCTGTGCGACGTGATCGCGCTGTGCGTCAGCGCCGACGCCGATGTGCTCGGCGTGGTGCGCGAGATCGCGGCGCACGCCAGACCCGGCACGGTCGTCATCGACCATTCGACCGTGTCGCCGGATACGGCGAAGCAGGCACACAAGTTGATGAGGGATGCCGGCGGCGATTTCCTCGACGCGCCGGTGTCCGGCGGTGTCGAAGGCGCGAAGAACGGCAAGTTGTCGGTAATGGTCGGAGGCGATGCGGGCACGCTCGAGCGCGCACGCCCCGTGCTCGAAGCCTATGCCGCGCGCATCGGCCACATGGGTGCCGTCGGTGCCGGGCAGAGCACGAAGGCAGTCAATCAGGTACTCGTCGCCGGCATTGCCCAGGGTGTGTGCGAGGGACTCGCGCTCGGCGAAGCGCTCGGTCTCGATCCGGCCGTGTTGCTGCCGACGCTGGCGAGCGGCGCCGCCGGTTGCTGGTTTCTCGACAAGCGCGGCGCGACGATGCTGCGCAACGAATTCGCCGGCGGCTTCAAGGCGGCGTTGCTGCACAAGGACCTCGGCATCGTGCAGAAAATCGCGCAGCACGTCGGCACCGACCACAGCATCGTCGACAAATCCATGGCTGACCTCGCCGAGTTGATGGCGCAGGGCCGCGGTGACGAGGAACATTCCGCGGTGATCCGGCTGAAGCGCGGCAAGAATTAGCCGTGGCGCAAAATAGCGAACTGGTTCGCACTCTGAAAAATTCGTTCGCGCAGGCATGAACGAATTTTCGCGCGGCAGGGACTCACGACCAGGCTGGCGCTGAACCTCGCCTTCACGAAAACGCAGCAGTTGCGATGGTAGGTTTTGCGGTACAGGGCCGATCGAGTCGACGCGGGAGCGTGCCATGCAGCACAGGATTGGATTGACAACCGTTGCGGCCCTCGCGATCGCAGCCCTTCATGCGGCGCCCGCGCACGCCACCGACTGGCTGCAGTTTGGTTACGACACCGCGCACAGCGGCTACAACCGCGCCGAAACGGGCTATTCGACGCCGGCCGGAAATCGCGTTCTGTATCACTACGCATTGTCGAGCGCGGCCGGCACCGCCGACAGCGCACCAATCTATCTCGGCAATGTGGCGACAAACTCGGGAACGAAGAATCTCCTGTTCGTGACGACGAAGAACGGCACGCTGATTGCGCTCGACGCGGATTCGACCACATTGAGCGTCATCTGGTCGAAGAAGCCGACCGGCGCTGGATCGGTAAATACCGGATCAGCCGCAATCGACCCTGGCCTGCAATATGTCTACGCATACGGTGTAGACGGAAAAGTACACAAGTATCAGGTCGGCGACGGCCAGGAAATTGGCGTCGACATTGCCGATCCAAACTGGCCGCAGATTTCGACGATAAAACCCGAAGTCGAGAAGGGGGCCGCCGGGCTGAGCATCGCCACAGCGCAAAATGCAACGACATATCTGTATTCGGTTACCGACGGATATATCGGCGACCAACACGACTACCAGGGGCACATCACGGCGATCAATCTGGCAACTGGCGTGCAGAGGGTCTTCAATTCGGAATGCAGCGACCGAACAATTCATTTTTGTAACAGCGCGGTCGCGGGATGCACGGCGAATGCTTGTGGCTCGACGCAGAACGGAATCTGGGGCCGCCCCGGCGCAATCTACGATGCCGGCACCGATCGGGTATTCATCACGACCGGAAATGGTCCTTTCAACATCAACCCCGGCAGCGGTATCTACAATTGGGGGGACAGCATTCTCGCGCTGCATCCTGACGGCTCAGGCGGTGCTTCGACCGGGATGCCGGTCGACAGCTATACGCCGGCCTCGTTCCAGGGCCTGAAGGATACCGACGCTGATCTCGGCTCTGTTTCGATCGCAATCCTGAAAAGCGGCTCACTGGGCCTGCAGGTCGGCAAGGACGCATGTGTTCGCCTTGTCCGCTTGGACAACATGAGCAACCAGCCAGTGCCTGGGCCGGGACATACTGGTGGAGAACTGCAGGCTCTGCAATTCTTTACGGCGAATGCGAACAACTGTGGCACCGGAACAGATGCCGCCCTCAACCCAGGCGGGGATAACGGAGACGAAATCAAACCGCAGCCCGCGGTCTGGGTAAACCCAGCCGACCAGTCGATTTGGGCATTCGTCGCCAACCCGAACGGTATGGCCGCCTACCAGCTGACGATCCCGAATTCCGGCGATCCGTTTCTTACGCAGAAGTGGACTAGTGACGGCGTTGCCACGTTCGGCGGTACGTCTCCGATAGTTGCAAACGCGACGGTGTACTACATGGCCGGCAATAACAAGCTGGTGGCGCTCGATGCACTGACCGGCGCATCAATCGTATCGGATGCGTCGAGCTGGGGAGCGGCGTCGTTTTCCGGATCTCACTGGCAGAGCCCGATTCTCGTGAATGGGCGCGCATACTTGCTTGACAGCCACAGTCCCGCCCAAGTCTGGGTGTATCAACTCGACGGTGCGTTCAAATCGGGCTTCGAGTAGGACGCGCGAATTCGCGTGACCGATCTTGCCGCTACTGATTCGGCGACTGCTTCATCGGAATCGCCTTGATCCCGTTCTCGGCCAGCGTCGCCTTGGCTGCCTCGGTTTCGCTGGCGTTCGAGTAGGGGCCGACGATCACGCGGTTCCAGGTCTTGCCGTTGATCGTGATCGATTGTACTTTTGCCACAATGCCTAAAAGTGCAAGTTTAGCTTTTGCCTCATCGGCGGCGCGGGCTTCGGCATAGGAGCCGGCCATCAGCACGTAGCGTCCGCCGGCATCGGCGGCCGGGGTCGGTGTCACCGTAGTCGCTGGCGCTGCGTTCGCCGCGGTGCCGGCCTGCGCCTGCGCCGCCTGCTGCTGCTGGCGTTGCTGCTCGGCGCGCGCCTTGGCCGACAGTTCGGCGTCCGGAATGACGACTTCCATTTCCGGCAGCACCGAATAGAAATCGTAGGTTTTCTTCGGCGGCGCCGGTTTCTTGCCGGCGTCCTCGGCGACCGCCTGCTCGGATTCCTTCGGCGCGGTC
>DASSGP010000020.1:0-13048 GCA_035693405.1 Rudaea sp.
ACCACGCAAGCCTTTGTGCGCGTCATTTCCACCCTGCTCAAGGACCCGAACCTGGGCCAGCGCGTGGTGCCTATCCTGGTCGATGAATCGCGTACCTTCGGCATGGAAGGCCTGTTCCGCCAGATCGGCATCTACGCGCCGGAGGGGCAGAAGTACCGCCCGCAGGACGCCGACCAGCTGATGTACTACCGCGAGGACCAGAAGGGACAGGTGCTGCAGGAAGGCATCACCGAGCCCGGGGCGATGTCGGCGTGGATGGCGGCGGCGACGAGTTACTCGCTCAGCAACGTGCCGATGCTGCCGTTCTACATCTATTACTCGATGTTCGGTTTCCAGCGCATCGGCGACCTGGCCTGGGCGGCCGGCGACATGCGCGCGCGCGGCTTCCTGGTCGGCGGCACCGCGGGACGCACGACGTTGAACGGCGAAGGCTTGCAGCATGAAGACGGGCACAGCCACCTGCTCGCCGGCGCGATTCCGAACTGCCGCGCCTACGATCCGACGTTCTCGTACGAAGTCGCGGTGATCATGCAGGACGGCGTGCGCCGCATGCTGCAGGAGCAGGAAGACTGCTACTACTACATCACCGTCATGAACGAAAACTACGCCCACCCGGACATGCCGAAGGGAAGCGAAGCCGACATCATCAAGGGCATGTACCTGTTCCGCGACGGCGACAACCCGCTGCCGGCCGGATCGCCGACGGCCGCGGCAAGTCCCGACAAGCCCGGCAAGGGCAACGTGCCCGAGACCGACGGCGCGCCGCCGCGCGAAACAAAAGCGTCAGTGAAGGAAACCGTGAAGCCGGCTGCGGAAAAATCGGCGCCGGCGAAAAACGGCGCGCCGCAGAAAAACGGAAAGAACAGCCGCATCCCGCGCGTGCAGCTGCTTGGTTCCGGCACGATCCTGCGCGAAGCGATTGCTGCGGCCGGGTTGCTGGAAAACGAATTCGGCGTCGTCTGCGACATCTGGAGCTGCCCGAGTTTTTCCGAGTTGCGCAGGGACGGCTTCGATGCCGAGCGCTGGAACCGCCTGCATCCGGAAGACCAACCGCGCGTCGCGCACGTGACCGCCTGCCTGGCCGAGCGCTCGGGACCGGTGATCGCCGCGACCGACTACGTGCGCGAGTACGCCGACCAGATCCGCGCGTTCATGCCCGACGGTAAAAAGTATACCGTGCTCGGCACCGACGGCTTCGGCCGCAGCGACAGCCGGGAAAACCTGCGCCGCTTCTTCGAGGTCGATCGCTACTACATCGCCCAGGCGGCGATTGCGGCGCTCGCCGCGGAAGGCAAGATGACCCCGAAGGACGTGGCGCGGGCGATCAAGACCTGGAAGATCGATCCCGACAAGGCCAATCCGCTCGGCGTGTGACCCAAGTTCGCGGCCGCAATAACCTGCGGCCGCGGATCAGCCAGCAAGCAGCAAATGGGATGGGTTGAGCGTCGCGATAGATCGATCCGAGCTGGGTAGACCAGCTTTGCTGTCGAGAGCCGCGTTCGCTCAGCCCAACCTGCGGACTCTCACCGTCCGCGATCTTCTTCGAGCTGCGCAACAGGTGTGCGACTGACTAGCGCTCCTTCCTCGCAGCGTCGGGCTGATCGCTAGCCGATGTGTCGTTGGGCGGCGCGTCCTTGACTGTTGTCGGCTCGCCGACCGTGGCCCTTCCGATCGCGGAATTCTTGAACTTGGGATCGTACGGATTGTCGCTCTCGCGAAGCTGGCGGTAGGCGATCGTGCCGTCGACGCCCTGACCGCCAGTTGCTTCGGCTGCGGTCGTAGCAGACGACCGGGGGATCGGAAAGCCCCCCTTCTTGAGCTTCTCGGCAATTAGCGCCGACAAGATCTTGGGGTGTCCCGGATCACCTGAGCTCGGACTCGGCACGCCGACCGTGAGATTGCCGGCTGACCCGACGCGCGATCCGGTCATGCTTGCCTTGACCTGCGCCCAACGCGCTTTCGCGCGATGCAGCGCGACTTCGTCGCCATACGTCTTCTTCAGCTCGCGCCAGATCACATTGGCCCGCTCGAACTGTTCCTTGGTCATCTCCGCGTATACGGCTTCGCGCGCATCGACATAGTGCTTCTCGTTGCGCTCGGCGGCCAGCGCCATCCAGGCCATGCCGCGCGGCAGGTCCACCGGCACGCCCTGGCCACGCGCGTACATGATCGCCAGGTTGTACTCGGCTGGCTTGTAGGCCCAGGCCGCCGCGACCTCGTACATCTGGATTGCGAAGGCGATATCGTTCTTGCGGAACGCATGCACCGCGAGCAGGAAGTAGTACTCGCCGGGCCGTGCGTCGGCTTCCGGCGTGTTGAAGCCGTTGCCCATCTCGCGCGCCGCGGCGGCATATTCCGAATCATAGGGCGCTGTCTCCGCCGTGGCCGTGCTCGGCGCCGACGAAATAAACACGGCATCAGTCGAGGCTGCAACAGTGAGCCGCGGAGCCAGCGCAGCGGCGCAACACGCAAGCAGTGCGAAACCGGTAATCAGGGAATCTCGAAAGCTCACGTCGAGCCTCCTGCGAATTGGGTCATGCACGTTATACGAAACACGTCGTATTTCTGCAAGTACTCTGCTTGCCGAAAAATTACGGAAGTAGGCAGGATGGCTTTGAGCTAGCGATACCCAACGCTTCCACACATTGGGTTGAGCAGCTTCGCTGTTGCGGGCAGCTCCACCCTGCGAATTCGTGGCGGCGCGACCGTTCGCCGACCAACTATTGCTCGTGTTGGCTCGCATCCGGCTGGACGGCCGCCGGATCGGCCGCCGGCCTGTCCTTGAGCGTTGTCGGATCGCCGACTGTTGCCCTGCCGATCGCCCCAGCCTTGAATTTCGGATCGTAGGGGTTGTCGCTCTCGCGCAGCTGGCGATAGGCGATCGAAGCGTCGACTCCTTCGCCACCGGTTGCTTCGGCCGGGGATGTCGCGGTCGACTGAGCCATTGTCAGCCCCAAGCCCTGGAGCGCCGCCTTCATCGCGTCGTTCGCCGGCTTCGGGAAGCTCGCGTCGCCGCCATTCGCGTTCGGTATGCCGACGGTCATGTTGCCGACCGATCCGACCCGCGATCCGGTCATGCTGGCCTTGACTTGCGCCCAGCGCGCCTTCGCACGACGCAGTGCGACCTCGTCGCCGTAGGTCTTCTTCAATTCGCGCCAGATCGCATTGGCCTGCTCGAACTGTTCCTTGGACATCTCCGCGTAGATCGCTTCGCGTGCATCGACATAGCGCTTCTCGTCGCGCTCGGCGGCCAGCGCCATCCAGGCCATGCCGCGCGGCAGATCCACGGGTATACCCTGGCCGCGCGCGTACATCACGGCAAGGTTGTACTCGGCCGGCTTGAACGCCCACGCCGCGGCGACCTCGTACATCTGGATGGCGAACGCGAAGTCGTTCTTGCGGAACGCATGCACGGCGAGCAGGAAGTAGTACTGGCCGGGCCGCGCATCGGCTTCCGGCGTGTTGAAGCCGTTGCCCATCTCGCGGGCCGCAGCGGCGTACTCCGAGTCATACGGCGCCGTTTCTTTTTGCTCGGTGCTCGACCCGGATGAAATGAACACGGCGTCGGTCGAGCCGGCAACCACGTGCTGCGGGACGAGCGCTGCTGCACAGCAGGCGAACAAGGCGAAAGTGGAAGTCAGGAACGCATGCGAGGCCATGACGGCCCTCCCTTCAGGTGTCGAGTCCATGACGTTATACGAAAGTCTTCGCACTTCCGCAAGCACTTCGCTGCCGAAAAGTTACTGGTTTGTGCCGGACGTTGACGCGGCGGGAGCCGAAAGAGTTGTCAGAGAGAACGATCGATCGATCGCAAGCTCGCCGCGGGCGGCAACAGCAGGTTGAGCGAAGCGATACCCTTCGAATGCGTCGCTATCGGGTTGACCAGCTTCGCTGTCGAGAGCCACGTTCGATCAACCCAGCCTGCGTTCTTTAACCAAAAGCGATCCCGACTATTGCTGCTGCTGGGTCTGCGGCTGATCGCTGGCGGGTGCACTCGCGGGTGGTTTGTCCTTGAGCGTCGTCGGGTCGCCGACCGTGGCTCTTCCGACAGCAGCGTTCCTGAATTTCGGATCGTAGGGATTGTCGCTGTCACGCAGCTGGCGGTAGGCGATCGAGCCATCGATGCCTTGGCCGCCGGTCACCTCGGCTGACGACCCAACGGTCGACCGGGCCGTGCTGGTCCCCATCGCCTTGGCGTGATCGCCACCCTCGCCAGGCGGGCTGTTCAAGTTCTTCTGCACCTGTTCGTTCGTGACCTTCTGATAGCTCGGGTCTCCGCTGCTCGCGTTCGGCACGGCTACCGTGAGATTGCCGACCGATCCGACCCGCGACCCGGTCATGCTCGCCTTGACTTGCGCCCAGCGCGCCTTGGCGCGGCGCAGTGCGACCTCGTCGCCATAGGTCTTCTTCAGCCCGCGCCAGATCTCGTTCGCCTGTTCGAACTGTTCCTTGGTCATTTCCGCGTAGATCGCCTCGCGCGCGTCGACGTAGCGTTTATCGTCGCGCTCGGCGGCCAGCGCCATCCAGGCCAGGCCGCGCGGCAAGTCGACCGGAATGCCCTGGCCACGCGCGTACATGATCGCCAGGTTGTACTCGGCAGGCTTGTACGCCCACGCCGCCGCGACTTCGTACATCTGGATGGCGAAAGCGAAATCCTTCTTGCTGTACGCGTGCACCGCGAGCAGGAAGTAGTACTCGCCGGGTCGCGCGTCGGCTTCCGGCGTGTTGAAGCCGTTGCCCATATCGCGCTCCGCCGCGGCGTACTCGGAATCGTACGGCGCGGTCTCTTTTTTCGCGGTGCTCGCGCCCGATGAAATAAACACGGCATCGGTCGTGCCGGCCCGGACGTGTTGCGGGACGAGCGTCGCGGCAGCGCAGGCCAGCAACGCCGAACCGATGGTCAGGAATCCTCGCAAGTGCATGACAACCTCCTCTGAAAGCGGTGAATTGCTTGCCGGCAGCGTTCGATGTTACTCGTGCTTGGCAGCATCCGGCTGGTCTGGCTTTGCCTCTTCGTGCGTGCCGTCCTTGACCTGCGTCGGCTTGCCGACGGTGGCCGTTCCGATCGCTCCGGGCTTGAATTTCGGATCGTACGGATTGTCGCTTTCGCGCAGCTGGCGATACGCGATCGAGCCGTCGACGCCGGTGCCGCCGGTCAACTCGGCGGGAGTACCGGCGGTCGTATGGACGTTGGCGCCGGTCTTCTGGCCTTTCTGGTTGCTCGGATCGCCGTCGTTCGCGTTGGGCATGCCGACGCTGAGATTGCCAACCGAGCCGACGCGCGATCCGGTCATGCTCGCGCGCACTTGCGCCCAGCGCGCTTTCGCGCGGCGCAACGCAACTTCGTCGCCGTAGGTCTTCTTCAGCTCGCGCCAGATTCCGTTGGCCTGCTCGAACTGTTCCTTCGTCAGTTCCCCATAGATCACTTCGCGCGCGTCGACGTAGCGCTTCTCGTTGCGCTCGGCAGCGAGCGCCATCCAGGCCATGCCGCGCGGCAAATCCGCGGGTATGCCCTGGCCGCGCGCGTACATGATCGCCAGGTTGTATTCGGCCGGTTTGAACGCCCACGCTGCCGCGACTTCGTACATCTGGATCGCGAACGTGAAATCGTTCTTGCGAAACGCGTGCACGGCGAGCAGGAAGTAGTACTCGCCGGGCCGCGCGTCGGCTTCCGGCGTGTTCATGCCGCTGCCCATCTCGCGGGCTGCAGCGGCGTACTCGGAATCGTAGGGCGCGGCCTCGGTCGCGGATGTGCTTCCACCCGACGAAATGAAAATCGCGTCGGTCGAACCGGCATGGGCGCGCTGCACAACGAACGCCGTGGCGCAGGCCAGCACTGCGAAAGCAGAGATGAGGAACCCTCGCAAGGCCATCGCCTGTTCCCAGAAAAATAACGGATAGCGTCTTATACGAAAGTCTTCGCACTTCTGCAAGGACTTTCTCAGCCGAAAAGCTCTCAGCAGCCACGCCCTGTCTAACCGATTGATAGGCCGCGCACGACCCACCGGGCTGGCGCAGCGTGTATCAGGGCACGGACTTTGCCCGCGCCGCCGCGATCACTGGTCTTGCTTGTCGGGATCCGGCTGGTCGGATTGGTCCTTCGCCGGGCCTTTCGGCGGGGCGTCCTTGAGCGTCGTCGGCGGGCCGACCGTGGCCCGGCCGAGCGCGGAGGTCTGGAATTTCGGATCGTACGGGTTATCGCTGTCGCGAAACTGATGGTAGGCAATCGACCCGTCGACGCCGTTACCGCCCGTCACCTCGGCAGGGCTCGAGGCCGTCGAACGAACATACGTCACGCCCGGAGGCACTATCGTCCTCTTCGCACTGCTCGGATCTCCGCCATTCGGATTCGGCATGCCGACGCTGAGATTGCCGACCGATCCGACGCGCGACCCGGTCATGCTCGACTTGACCTGTGCCCAGCGCGCCTTCGCGCGGCGCAGCGCGACTTCGTCGCCGTAGGTTTTCTTGAGTTCGCGCCAGATCACGTTGGCCTGCTCGAACTGTTCCGGCGTCATCTCGGCGTAGACGGCTTCACGCGCGTCGACATAGCGCTTCTCGTTGCGCTCGGCAGCCAGCGCCATCCAGGCCATGCCACGCGGCAGGTCGACCGGAATGCCCTGGCCGCGCGAATACATGATCGCCAGGTTGTATTCGGCCGGCTTGAACGCCCACGCGGCGGCAACCTCGTACATCTGGATCGCGAACGCGAAATCGTTCTTGCGGAACGCGTGCACGGCGAGCAGGAAGTAGTATTCGCCGGGCCGTGCATCGGCTTCCGGTGTGTCCATGCCCTTGCCCATCTCGCGCTGCGCGGCGGCGTATTCCGAATCGTACGGCGCTACTTCGTGGGCCACTTCCCTCGACCCTGAGCTGATGAACACCGCATCGGAGGTGGTCTGGGCGACCGCCGGCACAGCGGCTGCAATGCAGCCTGCCAGCAACGCGAGCTGCGTAGCTAGGAACGCGCGTGATGTCATGGCAAACCCCTCGAATAACCCGTCGACGCTGTTATACGAAACTCTTCGCACTTCCGCAAGCGGTTTTCGCTCGCGCAAAGGATTGCCGGAGCGATCAGGCCCGGTAGCAGCGGCGTTGTGTCTGCATCAGGCGTGCCGGAATCGTCACTGGCACTGCCATACCAACGGCCACGCCTTGTCCGAGTCGAATCCTTCGAGATGGATCACGTCGTCGACGAGCGGACCGGACTCGAAGCTCGCCGCATAGGCGATCACACCGGTGATCGCCGGCGACGTCGTCTCGCAGCTTTGGCTAAACGTCGCGAAAAAGTTTGTGGGGAAGTGTTCGACCGGATCCCAGGTGATCGTGTCGACGTCGAAATCGCCGCTGATCTGCGTGCAGGCGCGCGCCGCCATGTCGTAGTCGAGGCCCGGATGACCTGCGTCCTGATAGCCGGTCTTTTGCGCCGATTCATAGCCGGCAGGCAGCAGTGGCAGTGCGTCCGGTGCGGCGAACGACAGTTGCCATGCGTTTGCCTCGCTGGTGAACAGGACTCCGCTTCCGGTGGCGTCCGGTACTACCAGGGTGTTGAAGGCATCGATCGCGAACGTGTAGTTGTCACCCTGAGTGACGTATTCCGAATTGCCCAGGACATAGACGCTTCCGCTCGCGGAAAACATCGGCGCCAGCGACTCCGCGTCGACAGGTATTGCGGAGTGATAGCGAAAGTTGCCGGCGATCGCGTGGTTGAGGTCGCCGCAGTACTGGTAGAAGTCGACGGCAAGCTTGGCTACCGCATGCGAGCCCGGATCCTGCTGGTACTCGAGAACCTTGTATCTTCCGCCGATCGGGTTGCAGGCGCTGGCGCCGTAATTGAACTCGAGCCCGGGCCGAGTGGCCGGCGCCAGGCTCGAGCGCTGGGCACGTTCGTAGCAGGCCGGCCCGAACGGCTGCGCTTGCGTCGATGCGAGTTTCAGCGACCAGGGGGTCGTCGAATCGCCGGCAATGCTAACCCCGTTCGGCGTGGGCGTCAGCGTGATCTGCGCGTCCGAAAAAGTCTCGTCGATGGTCGGCGTGGCGACACCAGGAGGTTGGACCTGAACAAACCGCAAGACATTGGCATCGGCGGCGCTCGCGGCCGCGCACCAGTTCATGAGGATCAGGCACAGGAAACACTTGCGAAACTGGACTCGCGCCGGAAATTGATTCATCGCGCTCAGACTCATTTGTGGCGAGCACCCCTGCGGGATCGATGTTAGCAACCGGTTCGTTAAAAACTGGATCAGGGTATCGGTGCCGGGAGTCGGAGCAGGCGAGTTCAACCGAGGCGCTCGCGCATCACCGTGGCCGCGACTTGCGCAGGGCCGGGTTGACCCGGTCCAGATCGGCCTGCACCTGCTCGGGGCTGCGCTCGTAGACGATCTCGCGGCCGAGCGCCTTGCCGGAGAATGCCTGGCGATTCGGTGTCGGCGCCAATTCGCACTTGACGCTGTGTACCCCTTCGCCGAGCACGACCTGGATGCGGTTTGCGTGCTTGCTCAGCACGACGACCTCCATGGTCTTGCCGCTTTCGGTCACGCGCACGGTTATTTTCTCGATGTGCATGGATCGGTCCTGTCGGCGAGCGCCTCTGAGTCGGCGCAGTCTACGCCGTCGCGCCGAACAATTATGTTTTGCCGTCGCGCGGCCAGGATTCCCGACCCGTTGCCGCGCGCGCAACACAGGCCGGACATGCGGCTGGTCGTGTGCATCGCGTCCGAGCCTGAACGCCGGCCGTCTATCGCCGACCCGATTGCCTCCCACCTCCGCCGGGCCGCCGTCGGATTCAGGTCCGGCCCTGTATACGTGAAGCCTGGTTCGAAGAGGGTCCACAAAATGAAACGTATACTTGCTGCTTCGATGCTGGGTTGTTCCGTCCTTGCGGCCGCATCTTCGGCTTTTGCCGGTCAAGGCTATCTGATCGCGAACGTGACGCTGCGCGCCGGACCGGATATGGGTTACCCAAGCGTCGTCGGCTTGCGCGCCGGCACGCCGGTCGGCATCGAGGGCTGCGTCGACGGCTGGTCCTGGTGCGACGTCACTGCCGGCTATGACCGCGGCTGGGTCTCGGCGAACTATCTACAGGAAGACTATCAGGGCCAGCGCGTACTGGTGCCCCAGTACGGCGTGCAGATCGGGATCCCGATCGTCTCGTTCGTGTTCGGCAGCTACTGGGACAACTACTACAGCAACCGTTCCTGGTACCACAACCGCGACCACTGGAGTCACGTGCAGCCTCACTACATTACCTATGGCGGCTCGCATGGGACTTCATACGGTAGTTCGTACAGCGGCTCGCATGCGAATTCGTATGGCGGCGGCACGCACTACGTGGCACCCAATCAGGCACGCGCATCGTCGACTTACCACACGAGTGGAACGAGACAGTCCACGGTCGTCACGGCGCAACCCACCTATCAAAACGGGCGCACGCGGACCACGTACCAGAACGGCTACACACAGTCGGCTTCGCAGGGGCGGCAGACAGGCAGCGTAACGCACGCGCAATCTGCCGAGGGCAGGCAGACGGGTAGCGTAACGCACTCGCTGTCTGTCGAGGGCAGGCAGACCGGCAGCGTAACGCACACGGGTTCGAAGCCGTCGGAAGGGCGCGACACGCGGAGTTACGCGAACCGTACGACCAGCATGGAACGCAACGCCGAGTCGTCGCACGGCGCGAACGTGCAACACGGTGCGCCGCAGTCCAATGGAGCCGCCCAGCGCAACAGTGCGCAATCAAGGACGGTGGCCGAGCACAAGCAGCAAGCGCCAAAGGCGGCGCACAAGGACGGTTCGACCAAGCCGGAAAAAGACAACGGTGGCGGCAAGGACAAGAACCGGAACTGACCTGACGGCCGGCAGCGACAAACGAGCGGCTGCGCACGTTGCAGCCGCTTCATGGCCAAGGATGGCCGGTATGCCGGAAATGCAGGAGCAATTTCCGGCGGGGGCCTCACTGGTTCGATATGCCGAAAACGAGTAGCGTTTTCGGGGACCCGTCGAGGCGATCAGGCTCAACCGGCCGGGCGGATTGGTGCAGGCCGATCAGTGCAGCGGCTGTTTCTGTTTGGCCGCCACGGCGGCTTCCATCGCTTCGAGCAGTTCGCGCAGTTCCAGGTCGTTCGGATCCTTTTCCAGCGCGGTGCGCACCAGTGCCAGATAACGTTCGGCATGGCGCATCCAATGGAATTCGTAGATGCTGCTGTGGGCTTCGCTCAACATGCGTGTCTCCTCATCGATGCGTCTGTGATGATGGTTCCGTACATCCCTCACCGTGGCGAACAGCGTAGCCAGATCGAACGGCCGACTCGGCTGCGCATTCATCAAGCGCCACGTGAACCAGTTCGCAGTTCGCGCCAATTGTCGTCAAGGCGGCGTGAAACCGAGGCTGAACGACACTCCCGTCTTGATGCCAGTTCGCGAGGCGGCTCGCCGCGCGGCGAATTCCCAACGGTCGTACCAGACGTATCTGCGCTTGTCCACGTAAATGCGCGTCCAAAGTTCTTTTGCCAAGCCGATACGGCCATTTTACGATCGCTGACGATTGGTGTGGATCAAGAACAACAAGAGAGTCAGGACGCGGATTGCGCGGATGAACGCGGATCAATGCGGACAGAGAAGATGCGGCGTAGTTGCGGGCGCCGACGAGCAAGAAGCGGATGGCCCGCGGGGCAAGGCGCGTCGATACTTGGCCCGTCATCACCAAAGGAGCATCCAGCATGAGCTTTCGCATCTGCGGCCTGCCTGCCACGCCGTTTGCCGACCTGTTTTCGATGTCCGACCAGCGACTCTCGGCACGCGGCGCCGTGCGCCGCATCGCCGTGAGCAAGCCGGGCTTTCCGTGCCGCATCAGCCTGACCGACGCCGAAGTCGGCGACGAGGTCATTCTCGTCCACCACGAACATCACGCCGTCGCATCGCCGTTCCGCGCCAGCCACGCGATCTACGTGCGCAAGGGCGAACAGCAATACGACGCGGTCGATCGCGTCCCGCCGATGCTGCGCTCGCGCCTTCTGTCAGTGCGCGCGTTCGACGCCGACGGCATGCTGGCCGACGCCGACGTCGTCGACGGCACCGATCTGGAAACCTTGATCGAGCGCCAGTTTGCCCAGCCGCAAACGCAATACCTGCATATCCACTTTGCCCGGCCGGGATGCTACGCGGCGCGTGTCGATCGCGCGTGAACGGCGGACGAGGGATGTAAGGATTCGGGGCTGTCGAATGTCTACTTGGGAACAACTCTGGGCAGGGAACCGCATGCTGCGTCCGATCTTCACCCGATTCCTGTTTTTGGCAGGACTGTTTCTGGCCATCACCGCAATGGAGGTAGCAGCCACGGAATCCGCCGTCACGCCAGGCAAAACCGAGACGCTGACGCTCGGCGGCGGCTGTTTCTGGTGCCTGGAAGCGGTGTTCACCGAATTGAAGGGTGTCAGCAAGGTCGAATCGGGTTACGCCGGCGGTCACGTGCCGAATCCGACCTACACGCAGGTATCGGACGGCCATACCGGCCACGCCGAAGTGGTGCGGATCACGTTCGATCCGGGCGTCGTCAGCCGCGACACGATCCTGCGCGCATTCTTCACGATCCACGATCCCACCACGCCGAACCGCCAAGGCAACGACGTCGGCGAGCAGTACCGCTCGATCGCCCTCTACACGAGCGCCGAACAGAAGGCGGCAATCGAAAAGGCGATCCAGGCCACCGCCGCCAGCCACGAATGGAACGGAACGATCGTGACCCAGGTCGTGCCGCTGACGAAGTTCTACAAGGCCGAGGACTACCATCAGGAATATTTCAAGCTGCATGGCAGCCAGCCCTACTGCCAGCTCGTGATCGCGCCGAAGGTGGCAAAATTCCGCAAGCTGTTCCACGACCAGCTGAAATAGCCGTTGCGCTTGCCTGAGTGACGGCCGCGCCGCGCCGGCCCTGCCACGGCCGGCATGTGCGCGGAAAACCATGAAACTCCGAAGCTTAGGGCCCCGCACCGGCCAGGCCCCAGCCGAGCGCAAACGCCGTTTTGCCAGCGAACCTGCCAGATGAGCCAGCCATATCACGCAAATGCCCGTCGTATCGGGCTTTTTTCTATGTTGCAGTGCTTTTGCATTCACCAATGAAAACGTTTACATTCCGGGCCCGATGACAAATATTTAATATTTGTCCAAGGTGCCCGGAGAGGTGTTGCGTGGCGGTAACGATCAAAGACGTCGCGAGAGAGGCACGCGTATCCGTTGCGTCCGTTTCACGCGCTTTGAATGGCCACAGCAGCATGACCGAGCGTACACGCGGCCACATCCTCGGCGTCGCCGCCCGCCTGCGCTACGTGCCGCACGCCGGCGCCCGCAGCCTGATCATGCGGCGCACACACACGATCGGGGCGCTGCTGCCCGATCTGCACGGCGAATTCTTCTCCGAATTGATCCGCGGCATCGACCTGGCGGCGCGCGCGCGCGGCCTGCATCTGCTCGTGTCGAGTTCGCACGGTGACGTCGACGAAGCCATCGCCGCGCTGCGCGCGCTGCAGGGGCGCGTCGACGGGCTGCTCGTCATGTGGCCGAACGTCGATGCGAGTTTCCTGCGTGACAACCTGCCCGACGCGTTGCCGACCGTGCTGATGAACACGTCGGTGGAAAAGGCGGCTTTTTCCACATTGAACCTCGACAACTACGGCGGTGCGCTGGCGATGACCCAGCACCTGATCGGCCGCGGCCACCGGCGCATCGCGATGGTCTGCGGCCCGGACGGCAACTTCGACGCCAGCGAGCGTTTGCGCGGCTTTCATGCTGCCATCGCCAACAGCCAGCCGAGGGTCGAGGCGCAGGTCGTGGACGGCGACTTCACCGAGGAATCCGGTTACCGCGCCGGCAAGCAGCTGCTGGCGGCCACCAAGCGGCCGCAGGCGATTTTCGCCGCCAACGACATGATGGCGGTCGGCTGCATGTACGCGCTGATCGAGTCCGGCGTCCGCGTGCCCGACGACATCGGCCTGGCCGGATTCGACGACATCCCGATCAGCCGTTACGTCAATCCACCCTTGACGACGGTGCG
>DASSGP010000021.1:0-15351 GCA_035693405.1 Rudaea sp.
CCCGACTTACGTCGTCCAGGACACCGGCTCGGGCGGCAGCTGGCCGATCAGCACCGATCGCATCGTCTGGTTTCTCGGCGCGCGCCACCTGCTGGACGGCCCGGCGTTCGCGGGAAAAGTATACAAAGCGCTGAACGACACGCTGGCGCAGGATCGCCGCTACGTGTTCGACGCCGCGCGCGGCCTGTACCGCGGCGAGACGTCGTTTCTCGACTGGCGCGAACAGAGCTATCCGGCCTGGACGGCAAAGGATGTCACCTTTATCGCCGAGTCGTACGCGCTGTCGACCAACGTTTTGTACTACGAGGCACTGCGCCTCGGCGCGCGCATGGCGCGGGAGCGGCACGACGCGGTGGCGAGAGCCTTCGAACGACAGGCGGCCGAACTCAAGGCTTCGATCGACCGCGAGTTCTGGCGTGAGGACCGCGGTCTGTACATGAGCTACATCGGCGGCGCCGGCGCACCGCGCAAGATCGAAGCGTACGACTTGCTGGGCACGTCGTTGGCGATAATCGCCGGCATCGCGCCGCCGGGCCGCGCTCGCCGCGCGCTCGCGAACTACCCGACTTGGGATGCCGGCAGTCCAGTGATCTGGCCGGAGCGCGCCGAGGCGCCGATCTATCACAACCGCGCGATCTGGCCATTCGTCAGTGCCTACGCGTTGAAGGCTGCGCGCGCGCTGGACGAACCGGCGCGCATCGCGCACGAGATGCGTTCGATCATGCGCGGCGCGGCGTTGGCCGGTTCGAACATGGAGAACTACGAGTTCACGACGCAGGCCGTGCATGTCGACGACGGCGAGCGCAGCGGACCCGTGGTCAACTCGAAACGGCAGTTGTGGTCGGTCGCTGCGCACCTCGGCATGGTCGTCGAGGGCGTGTTTGGCCTGACCGGCGACGACCACATCGAACCGAAGATCCCGCGTGAGCTGGTGCCGATGCTGTTCGGCGAGCGCGACGAGATCCGTCTGGATCTGCCGGGGCGGCGCGTGACGCTGGTCAAGCCGGCGCACCTCGCCGACAGCGACGATCTTCTGATCGCCGGCGCGATTTCCGGTGACGCCGCCGACACGCGCGTGCAATTGCGTGGCGTCCATGTCGCGCAATCGCCGCTCGCGTTCGGCCGTCCGGCGTACGCGCCGGCGACCCCGGCCAAGGCTCAGGTCGAACGCGACGGCGCGAATTGGCGCGTTCGCGACGCAGCGGGCGGCGCGCTGAACCTTTACGTGAACGGCACCCGCGTAACGACATTTCACGGCGAGACGGTGCTGCCATACCGGGCGACGCAGCAATGCGTCAGCGTCACGGCGCGCGGCAGCGATGGAATCGAGTCGTTGCCGAGCCAGCCCGTGTGCGTCGGCGATTCCACTTCGGTCACGGGTGACTGGCCGCGGCATTGGACCGCGCCGGTGAGCGCCCGCTACTCGGCACGCCTGGACTATCGCAACGCGCACGGCCCGATCAATACCGGTATCACGGCGGCGGTGAAGACGCTGGTCGTCGACTGCGGCGGATCGCCGAAGCAGGCTGCAACGCTGGTGCTGCCGCATAGCGACGGCGAACAATTCTCGACCGCCGCGATATTCGTCGCGCGCGCCGGACAGGCGTGCAGAATCTCGCTCGACGACGGTTTCAACATGAGCGACCTGGAACACTACGCACGCTACACCGGCGGTGAAGGCGGCGCACAAGGGCCGATCAACGCCGCGGACTACGGCGACTTGCAGATCGTGCCGCTGCAGTAATTTGCCCTCAGCCCTCAGCAATCTGCCCTCAGCCCTCGGCCCTCGCCATGACCCAAAAACCCAGCCTGTCCTTCTGGCAAATCTGGAACATGTGCTTCGGCTTCATGGGCATCCAGTTCGGCTTTGCGCTGCAGAATTCGAACGTCAGCCGCATCTTCCAGACGCTGGGCGCGAGCGTCGACGATATTCCGGCGTTGTGGATCGCCGCGCCCCTGACCGGACTGCTCGTGCAACCGATCGTCGGTTATTTTTCCGATCGGACCTGGAACGTCCTCGGCAGGCGGCGGCCATACTTCCTGACCGGCGCGATCCTGGCCACGCTCGCGCTGATCGCGATGCCGAATTCGCCGGCGCTTTGGATTGCGGCCGGTCTTCTATGGATCCTCGACGCCTCGATCAACATTTCGATGGAGCCGTTTCGCGCGTTCGTCGGCGACCAATTGCCGTCCGCGCAGCGACCGATCGGCTACGCGATGCAGAGCTTTTTCATCGGTGCCGGTTCGGTCGTCGCCAGCGTTCTGCCCTGGGCGTTCGCCAAATACGGCATCAGCAACATCGCCGCCACCGGCGCGATTCCCGACACGGTGAAGTTTGCGTTTTACGCTGGCGCGGTTGCTCTGTTCGGTGCAATCGGCTGGACGGTGTTGTCGACGCGCGAATATCCGCCGGATCAACTCGCCGCATTCGATCTTGCGCGGCCCGTTCGGGCCGGTGCGCCTCGGCGCGAGGTGGCTGGCCTTGTGCCGTGGCTGTGGTGCATCGCCGGCGCCGCCGCAATCGCGCTGGTTTATTTCACGCACGTCGACAAGCAGCTGTACCTGCTGGCCGGAGGCCTTGCCGCGTATGGCGCCGTGCAGATTGCCGTTGGTTTCAGCCGCTCGCACAACCTGTTCACCGATATCGTCGCCGACATGCATGCGATGCCGGCGACGATGCGCCAGCTGGCGGTCGTCCAGTTCTTCTCGTGGTTCGCGCTATTCGCGATGTGGATCTACACGACCGCAGCGGTGACGGCCGTGCACTTCGGCTCGACCGACACGCAGTCCGTTGCCTACAACGACGGCGCCAACTGGGTTGGCGTGCTGTTCGCTGCCTACAACGCGTTCGCCGCGCTGGCTGCCACCGTAATCCCGTTCATGACGCGGCGTTTCGGCTTGCGCATCAGCCATCTGGTGAACCTGTGCCTGGGCGGGCTCGGCCTGCTCTCGTTCCTGCTGATCCGCGATCCGGACTGGCTGTTGCTGTCGATGGCCGGAGTCGGCTTCGCCTGGGCATCGATTCTGTCACTGCCGTACGCGCTGCTGTCCGACAGCGTCCCGGCCGACAAGATGGGCGTCTACATGGGCATCTTCAATTTTTTCATCGTGATCCCGCAGCTGCTCGCCGCGAGCGTGCTGGGCTTCCTGCTCAAGACGTTCTTCGGCAACGCGCCGATCAATGCGCTGCTGATTGGGGGCGTGAGCCTGATTGTCGCGGGCCTCTGTACGTTGCGGGTTAGGGAGGAGTGAGCATGAACGAGGTGAGCCGACAGCCGTCAGCCGTGAACCGGAAGAGCCAAGAGCGGGAGCGCACGCGCTGCCGTTTTCGGCTCACGGCTCACGGCTCACGGCTCATGAACGTATCGTTGGCAGCGTTTGTAGCCACACTCGCGCTTGCGGCCTGCGCACCTGCAACGAAACCTGAAGCATCCGGCCCGTTCTACGGCACCACCGAGCCCTTCGCCAGCAACGCGATCTACTTCGTCGTCACCGATCGCTTCGTCAACGGCGATCCCGGCAACGATCAGCGCGACCAGGGCGGCGCGCATCGCACATTCGACATCCCGATCCCGGGACCGGACGGCGAGACCGACAACATCGGTTACCTCGGCGGCGACTTCAAGGGCGTGCTCGATAACGCCGCTTACATCAAGGATCTCGGCTTCAGCGCCGTGTGGGTCACGCCGATCACCGACAATCCGGACGAGGCGTTCACCGGCGGCGATCCGATCACGTGGGGCAGCGGCCTCGCCGATCGCGGCAAGACCGGCTATCACGGCTACTGGAGCGACAATTTCTTCGAACTCGACGAGCACCTGCCGAGTCCGGGTCTCGACTTCACCGCGTTCACGCACGCGATGCAGGACAGCGGTTTGAAGGTCGTGCTCGATATCGTCGCCAATCACGGATCGCCGGCCTGGACGATGCCGGCGATCCAGCCAAAGTTCGGCAAGCTCTACGACGCGGCCGGCAAGCTGGTCGCCGACGAGCAGAACCTGCCTCCCGAGCAACTCGATCCGCAGCACAATCCGCTGCACGCGCTCTACAAGACCAAACCGATCCTCGCGCAACTGTCGAACATCGACGAGAACAGCGCGCCAGCGCTCGACTACTTCGTCGCCGCGTACGACAAGTGGATCGACCAGGGCGCCGCCGCGTTCCGCATCGATGCGGTCGGCCTCACGCCGCCGGGATATTGGAAGAAGTTCGGCGATCGGATCCGCGCCAAGCATCCTGGCTTCTTCATGTTCGGCGAGAATTTCGAGTACGACGCGAACAAGATCGCGCCGTACACGCGCACCGACGGCGGCAACATTTCCCTGCTCGATTTTCCGCTGCGCGGCCAGTTGCAGAAGGTTTTCGAGAATTCCGGCAGCGACTATGCGCTGGTGGCGCCGGCGCTGCACCTGGACGACCGCCAGTACCGCAATCCGTATGATCTGGTCACGTTTTACGACAACCACGACATGGCGCGGCTGAATGCTACCGACGAGGGTTTCATCGACGCGCACAATTTCCTGTTCACCGCGCGCGGCATTCCGGTGGTCTACTACGGCTCCGAGACCGCCTTCATGCGCGGCCGGCCCGAACACTCGGGCAACCGCAACTACTTCGGCCAGGCGCGCGTCGACGCGGCGCCGCAGAGCCCGATCTACCGGCAGCTGAAACGCATCGCCAACGTGCGCAGGAACTCGATCGCGCTGCAGCGCGGACTGCAGCTCGATGTCGGCTTCAGCGGCGACACAGCGATTTTCTATCGCGTCTACGAAAATGCCGGCGTCACGCAAACAGCACTCGTGCTGCTGAACAAGGGAGGCCGCGAGCAGACGCTCGACGTGCACGACTATCTCGAGCCGGGCGAGTGGCACGACGCCTTCGACGGGCACGCGATCCAGATACGCGATCACCTCACCGCAAAGTTGCCGGCGCACGGCGTGCAGGTGTACCTGTTCGGCCATGCGCTCAAGCGCGAGGACACACGCGCGCGGCTGGCGCAGCTGATGGCGGCCAAGGGCGGCTGAACAGCGGAGCTGAACGGCGCGGCGGGCGCCGCTGTGCGAGCTGCGCTACGGCCGCACCGCTGCCGATCGAAACCTGCGGCTTCTGGCGAGTGCGTCGTATTGCACCAGTTGTCGACCGCCCGCGATGCGACAGCGACTGGCACGCTTGCGCATCCCGACGCGAATGTGACGAGCAGCACACTGCGTCGTCTTTTCAGCTCATGACCACCGCGCCTCGGCCGCTTTGCAGCAGCGCCACGGGTCGGCGTCGCCAGCCGTTTGCAGCAATCCACCACCTGAGGCGGAAACACAAATGAATACGTATGCAACAAATTGTTTACAAACGGCCTTGAGTCTACGCTAGCGGCCAATCGATGAGGCGCAATATTTGAGCGCTTTGGGAACAAGTAAAGCGGCCCACACAAAGTTGCCGGTGAGGTCGAATGTTGAACGTTGAAGCTACGACTCGGGGAGAGGAACAATGCTGAAGCCTAATTTGTTGGCGATTGCCGTGGTCTCGGTGCTTGCCAGCAGCGCGTTTGCTGCGAAGGCGGTGGCCGCCGACACCAACGGCACGCCTTACGCCCAGAATTCCGCGCCCGCCTCGCCGGATGGCAGCGGCGATGCCCAGGATGTGCCCGCCAACGTCGGTCAAGCGGCCGGCCAGGAAGAAAACAAGTCGACGCGCAAGGCCGGCGATGAGGCGACCGTCAATCTCGGCGAAATCCAGGTTACCGGAGTTCGAGCTGCAATTGAGGAAGCGATTTCGGTCAAGCAGAATTCCAACGAAATCGTCGAGACGATTTCGGCCGAAGACATCGGCAAGCTGCCCGACAACTCGATTGCCGAATCGCTGGCGCGCCTGCCGGGCCTCGCCGCCCAGCGCATCGGCGGCCGTGCGTCGACGGTCAGCCTGCGCGGCTTTTCCGGCGACTTCTCCGGCACGCTGCTGAACGGCCGCGAGCAGGTGTCGACCGGCGACAACCGCGCGGTCGAGTTCGACCAGTACCCCTCGGAACTGATCAGCGGCGTCGTCGTCTACAAGACGCCGGAAGCCTCGCTGATCGGCCAGGGAATCGCCGGCACGATCGACTTGCAGACGGTGCGCCCGCTCGACTTCAGCAAGCGCGTCGTGAACGTCGGTGCGCGTGGCGAGTGGCTGTCGCAGGATACGGTCAACGCCGGTACTGACGACAATGGCTATCGCGTCAACGCGGCGTACATCGACCAGTACTTCGACCACACCCTCGGTCTCGCGGTCGCCTATGCGCGGCTGAAGTCGCCGGTGCAGGATCAGCGCTTTGAATCATGGGGCTACACGACCGTCAACGTGCCTGCCGGGACGCCCGGTCTGGCGGAGGGCGGTTCGGTGCAGGCGCTCGGCGGCGCCAAGGTCTATCCAACTTCGACTGAAGGAACCCGCGACGCATTCATGGGCACGCTCGAATGGCGTCCGAACGAGAAGTTCACCAGCACGCTCGACCTCTACTGGTCGAAATTCAAACAGGAGACGACCTGGGGCGGCTTCGAAGTCGGCCTGCCCTGGGGCAGCAACACGGTACTGACGGACCCGGTCGTGCAGAACGGCGACTTGGTCGCGGGCACGTGGTCCAACCTCAAGCCCGTCATCCGCCATGAACTCGACCACCACGACGACGAGATCAAGTCGTTCGGCTGGAACAACAAGCTGCGCTTCGGCGACGGCTGGCAGATCGCCGGCGACCTGAGCTGGGCCAAGGCCACCACGGATCAGTCGTTCCTGGAAGAATACGCCGGGACCGTGCCTGGCACTCCGGGCTCTACGGACACGTGGAGCTTCACGAACGACCAGCATGGCGTGCCGCAGTTCTCCAACCTCGGCCTTAACTATACGGACCCGAACATCATCAAGCTGGTCGATTCCGGCGGCTGGGGCCAGGACGGCTACCTGAAGTTCCCGAAGGTCACCGACGAGCTCAAGGCCGCGCGCGTGGACCTGTCGAAGGATCTGGGCGGCCCGCTCAGCAAGGTCGATGTCGGCTTCAACTGGAACGAGCGCGAGAAGACGCGCAATTCGGCCGAGTACCAGGTCAATCTGCCGGGCGGAACCAAGTCGTATGCCGACGTGCCGTCGGGTTGCCTGACCTCACCGACCAATGTCAGCTTTGTCAGTGTTCCGGGCACCTTGGGCTGGGACCCCAATTGCGTCTTCGGCCAGTACGTCCTCAAGGAGAACTTCCACCAGGACATCACGAACAAGGACTGGAAAGTCGACGAAAAGGTCACGACGAGCTACATCAAGTTCGACGTCGACACCGAAGTCGGCGGCATGCCGCTGCGCGGCAACTTCGGTGCGCAGTACATTTATGTCGACCAGCATTCGGATGCGTTTGCCGTCGCCAATCAGGATGCGGTCAACGGCGTGGCGCCGGTCAGCGACGGCACGAAGTACGGCGATCTGCTGCCCGACATGAACCTCGTGCTGGAAATCCCGATGCAGAACTACCTGCGCGTCGCCGCCGGCAAGGAAGTGGTGCGTCCGCGCCTCGACCAGATGCGCGCGAGCACCGAGTACCACCTCAACACGACGCCGGGCAGCGCCTTCGAAACGACGACGTGCCAGAACACCGACACCGGCGCGACCATCCTATGCCGCCTCGAAGGCACCGGCGGAAATCCGCGGCTCAAGCCGTTCACCGCCAATGCGTACGATTTCTCTTGGGAGAAGTACTGGGAAACGAGGGCGTACGTTCAGGCGACTCTCTGGTACAAGGAACTGCAGACGTACATCTACACTCAGAGCCTCGTGCGCGACTACGGCAACGTGCCGAATCCGTCTGACAACCTGATTCCGGCGTCGACCACCGGCATCTACAGCGCACCGGCGAATGGCACGGGCGGATACATGAAGGGCTACGAGCTGTCCGCCTCGATGCCGCTCGACGTGCTGTGGGCACCGCTCGAAGGTTTCGGCTTCCAGGTCGCCTATGCGGACACCACGAGTTCGATTCAGCCAAACGGTCCCGGCACGTCGTCGCCGTTCCCGGGCCTGTCGAAATACGTCTCGTCGGCGACGTTCTATTACGAGAGGTACGGCTTCTCGGGGCGCATCGCGGCGACGCATCGTTCGGACTTCCTCGGCGAAGTGCAGGCGTTCGGCGCCGACCAGGAGTTTCACAACGTGCAGGCCGAGACGATCACCGACCTGCAGTTCGGTTATGCCATGCAGGGCCCGCGCTTCGAAGGTCTGACCTTCCTGTTCCAGGTGCAGAACGTGTTCAACGAACCCTATCGCGAGTTCTACGCGGATCGCAGCCAGGTGCGGACTTATATTGACTACGGCCGTCGCTACCTGCTTGGCGTGACCTACAAGTTCTGACGTCGAGAGTGTCTCCAACCGGCCCTGCCGTGTTCTTTACGGCAGGGTTTTTTTTTGCATAAGAGCGACAGATTGAACCACGGAGAACACGGAGAAGGGCAGACTTGGACCGGGCAGTCTGCGGCGACCAGCGGGCAGGGGCACGACCGACAATCCGCTTTCTGGACTTCTCCGTGTTCTCTCACGTTTTCTCCGTGTTCTCCGTGATAAAAAGCTCTATGCAGTCTTAGCTCGACTACGAACATGAGTGATCAACGCATAAGGAATATCGTCATCGTCGGCGGCGGCACGGCCGGCTGGATGTCGGCGGCGGCGCTGGCGAAGGTGCTCGGCCGCGACTACACGATCCGGCTGATCGAATCCGACGAGATAGGCATCGTCGGCGTCGGCGAGGCGACGATTCCGCAGATCAAGCTGTTCAACAGCGTGCTCGAACTCGACGAGAACGATTTCGTCCGTTCCACGCAGGGTACGTTCAAGCTCGGCATCGAGTTCGTCGACTGGACCCGCATCGGCGACCGCTACATCCACGGCTTCGGCACGATCGGCCAGGATCGCGGGCTGATCCAGTTCCATCATTACTGGCTCAAGCAATACCTGGCCGGCAAAGCGGCGCCGATCGGCGCCTACTCGATCAACACGGCGGCTGCGCCAGTAAACAAGTTCATGCGCTCGCCCGACATTCAGAACTCGCCGCTGTCGAACATCGCCTACGCCTATCATTTCGACGCCGGTCTGTACGCGCGTTACCTGCGCGCCTACGCCGAGAAGCGCGGCGTGCGCCGCACCGAGGGCAAGATCGTCGGCGTCGAGCAGCGCGGCAGCGACGGGTTCGTCGAAGCGGTCGTACTCGAAAGCGGCGAGAAGGTCGGCGGCGACCTGTTCATCGACTGCTCCGGCTTTCGCGGCCTGCTGATCGAGCAGACGCTGAAAGCCGGCTACGAGGACTGGACGCACTGGTTGCCGTGCAACCGCGCGATGGCCGTGCCGAGCGAGAACGTTGGTCCGCCGACGCCGTACACGCGCTCGAGTGCGCGCACCGCCGGCTGGCAGTGGCGCATTCCGCTGCAGCACCGCACCGGCAACGGCTATGTCTATTCGAGCGAATACATCAGCGACGACGAAGCCGCGGCGACGCTGCTGAAGAACCTCGAAGGCCGGGCGCTCGCTGATCCGCGCCCTTTGCGCTTCGTCACCGGACGGCGCAAGAAGTTCTGGGACAAGAACGTCGTCGCGATCGGGTTGTCGAGCGGCTTCATGGAACCGCTCGAATCGACCAGCATCCACCTGATCCAGGTCGGCATCGCGCGCCTGATCAGCCTGATGCCGAATCAGGGTTTCTCGCAAACGGTGATCGACCGCTACAACCGCCAGTCCACGTTCGAGTTCGAGAAGATCCGCGACTTCCTGGTCCTGCACTACAACGCGACCGAGCGCGACGACACGCCATTCTGGAACTACTGCCGGACGATGTCGATCCCGCAAGGACTCAAGGACAACATCGACCTGTTCCGCGACAGCGGCCGCTACTATCGCGACAGCGAAGAGCTGTTCGCGGTGACGAGTTGGGTCCAGGTCATGATCGGCCAGGGCATCATCCCGCGCGGCTACCACCCGCTCGTCGATGAGCTCGGCACGGCCGAGCTCGACGAGTTCGTCGGCGGCGTAAAGACCCTGATGGAGCGCTGCGTCGCGGCCATGCCCACGCATGCCGAGTTCATCGCGCGCAATTGCGCGGCGGCGAAGATGTGAAGGTGTCGAAAGCGCCAAGGGTCAAAGGTCAAAGGTCAATTGAAGCAAGAGCGGGCCCGCTCTTCTTGACCTTTGACCTTTGACTTTTTGACCAACTCAAGCCGCCCGGCGCCGGCAAGTGAAAAACCCATTCAACGTGAGCCGTCCGACTGACGGATCCGCGCTGAGTCTTTCCGGCGCGCGGATATCGCCGGAGTGCAGCAGGCTGCCGTCGTAGAAGATCAGGCGGTTCCACTTCGCCGGTACGCTGGCGACCTTCGTGAAGTAGCGGTTCGAATCGATCATGTAGCCCGGCTCGAGCATGTACTTCTGCGCGAACGCTTCTTCCGGCAGCGTGCTTGCGTCATGGAACAGAAGTGCAACTTCACGCTCCGTAACCGTCGGCTGATAAAAACTCGTGCCGCCCATGCTCGCGTCCTTGAACAGGTACAGCACCGAGGCCTGGATCGAATGCTGCGGATCGAGGCCGACGCTGTCGCGATGGCACAGCGCCTGACGTGCGCTCAGCGTGTGTGGCGGCACCGTCACCAGCGCAAGGCGCGAATGCATGTGCAGCACGCGGCGTGCGTCGAACAGGCGACGCACGTGCTGCCGGAAGAATTCGTCGAGCACGACGCTGACCTGCGGCGTCGGCAACAGGACTCCGGGATAGGCATTGAAGTCGACCGGCTGGAACGCCTCGCGCTGCCTGGCAGCGAACGCGGCGAGTCGTTCCGGGTCGAGCAAGGCGTCATCGACGACGAAGCAGGACTGACCACCCGACAACGGCACGCGCTCAATGCGCGGGCGCGGATTAAACGCTACGGGCGGCTCCACTCGGAATTTCCGGCTAGGTGCCGACGCAGCGCGTCTTCATCGCGCGCCGTCGAACAGCCATTCGACCGCACGCGGGAACTCGGCGCGCCACGCGGCTTCGTTGTGCTGAGCGGCGGGGTCGACGTGGACGGCAATGTTGCTTTCCGGCAGGCCCTGCTTGCGGATCAGCGCCACGGCGCGCTCCAGGTTGCCGACCATGCTCTCGTCTTCCTTGCCGCCGGCGTAGAAGTACAGCCTCGTGTCCTGCGGCAGCGCGTGTGACGACGTGTAGGCGAAGACCTGCGGTGCATACCAGTAGGCCGGCGAAAATATGCCGGCCATGCCGAACACTTTCGGATAAGCGTAGATCGCGTAGTGCGAGATCAGGCCGCCGAGCGAACTGCCCATGATCGCGGTGTGCGCGCGATCCGGCTTGGTCCGATAGTGAGTATCGATGTAGGGCTTCACGACCTTGACGATGAAGTCCATGTAGGCCTGGCCCTCGGCCTTGCCGTACTTCGAGTTGTCCCAGGCATTGAGTTCCTGCATGCGGTGTTCGGCGCCATTGTCGATGCCAATGACGATGATTTGAAGGTGCCGCGATTTCGCCAGGGTGTTCAGCGCTTCATCGGCCTCCCATTCACCGAGGAACGAAGTAGCCGCGTCGAACAGGTTCTGGCCGTCATGCATGTACAGCACGGCGTATTGCCGTTCCGACGTTTCATAGTCCGGCGGCAGGTACAGGCGGATCGTGCGTTGCCGCTCGAGGCCGGGAATCGTCATCGGCGCGAGAACGTGCACGTTGGGCTGCGCCGTGCTTGGCCGCTCCGGCGCGGCAGCGTCGCCGGCATGCGCGCGGTTGAACAGGATCGCTGCCAGAAACAAGCCTGCGAGCGCTTGCGCCATTTTCATGTCAACGATTCTCCAGGACAGTGCCGAATAACGCAGGGACCGTGAACGTCACCTTGCCGCTCTCCGCATTGATCCGCTTGCCGGTGCGCACGTCCACTAGGATCGCAGCGCGAAGCTCGGTAGGAAGTGCGACGGTTATTTCGTGCGGGCTCGAATCGTTGTTCGTCGCCGTGACCGCCCATCGATCCGCATCGCGGCGGAGCAGCACGATGACGTGGTCGTCGATGAACGCCGGTGCTTCGATGCTGCCGTGACGCAATACCGGATGATCCTTGCGCATCCGGATCAGCGCTTTGTAATCGGCGAGCAGTGCCGTGTCAGGTTTGCCGCCAAGATCGGTCCACGGATAGGTCACGCGATTGTACGGATCGTCGCCGCCGGTTACGCCGGCCTCGTCGCCGTAGAGCACCGCTGGCGCGCCGGGGAAAGTCATCTGGAAGAACACGGCCAGGCGCAGGCGCTGTTTTGCGAGCCTGATCATCGCCGGGTCGGCCCCGGCGTCGCGAAAACCGAAGTCGAACAGTGCGCGCGCCGAATCGTGCGTCGACAGCAGATTCATCAGCGCGTAGAACGCCTGCGGCGGATAGTTCTCGCGCATCAGTTCGATGTTGCGATAGATCTTCCGCGCGTCGGCGCCATTGGCGTAGTCCTGAACCGCGTTGCGGAAGATGTAGTTCATCGTCGAATCGAACTCGTCGCCGAGGAAGAACTTCGCGGCTTCGAACTGCGTTTCCGCAACCGTCAGTGCGTCGGGCCGATGCTGTTTCACGGCCGCGCGCCACTCGCGCCAGAAGTCGTCGGGAACCCACGGTGCAACGTCCATGCGCCAGCCCGCGGCGCCGCGGTCGAGCCACAGGTTCATGATCGAGTCCGGAGCGCCGAACGCGAATTGGCGATATGAAGGCGATGCCTTGTTGAGCTCAGGCAGGTCTCTTGCGCCGACCCAGCCGCGATATTGCCGGTCCGGATCGGTCTGCGCCGGATCGAAGTGGTACCAGTCCGCATACGACGAATCGGTCTGGATCTTCCCGCCGTCGAAGGCACCGAGCCCCGGATATTTCGCCCAGCGATCGAAGTAGATCGAGTCGCTGCCGCTGTGATTGAGCGACGTATCCAGAACGACGCGGATGCCGCGCTTGCGGGCTTCGCGCGCCAGCCTCTCGAAATCCTGATCGGTGCCGAAATGCGGATCGATGTGCCGGTAATCTGCCGTGTCGTACTTGTGATTGCTCGCCGCCTCGAAGATCGGGGTCAGGTACAAGGTGTTGGCACCCAAGGCGGCGACGTAATCGAGCTTGGCGATGATCCCGGCGAGGTCGCCGCCGAAGAAATCATTGCCATACAAATCATCGGAGCCGTCGCCGGAACGCGGCATCCACGGCTTGTCGAGCCAGTTGCGGTGCACTTCGACCGACTTGTCGTGAAACGTGTTCGGTCCCGGCTTCGGGTCGTTGCGCCGATCGCCGTTGCGGAAGCGTTCCGGGAAGATGTAGTAGAACACCGCATCACGCGCCCACTCCGGGACGTGATAGTCCGCGCGATAGACGGTCTGGCGAAAGCGCCGGATGCGGTGCAACGGATCGGTGCTGCCTTCGATCCTGCCGACACCGCCGGAGCCTTTCTCGCGCGTCCAGTAGATCGTATCGCGATTGTTCTGGTAGACGAATTTCCTGTCGCCGACTTCGATTTCGAAGGAGTAACCATAGATGCCGATGTCGGCGAAGTGGTAGCGCGCCTGCCACCGTTCGTGGTCGCCTTGGGCGCTCCTCGTCATCGGGACGCGCGCAACGTCCGCGTACTCGAGGACTTCCTGCGGGCCCTCCAGACGGCGCTTTTCGATCAGCAACGTCGCTTGCCGTACGCCCGGCAACGCCTCGATGCCGTAGTCGACATCCGTGCCGGCGACGGTCGCCCCGAACGGCGCCTTGTCGCGCAGGTCGCGTGAATCGAACCTCACGCTCAGCGCAACAGTATCGGTAACCGGCGTGGCGGCAGGATCGGAAAAATCCTGCGCCCCGATCGTGATCGTCGGATGTCCGGCGTGATCGGCCGACGGTTCGAATCGCAGCCTGATGGTGTGCTTCCCCGAAAACGTGAAGCTCAGTGTGCCGGCACCACCGGCATCACTTCCATTGCGCAGGGTAAGCGCCTCGGCCGCGCCGAATGAGGTCGTAGCTCCCTGCGCGCCGCCGAACGACGCGGCGGGCGACTGGGCGGCGTCGGTGATACGAAAAGACTGCACTCCCGTGAGATCGACGTTGAGCACGTATGTGTCGCACTGGTACTGAAATGTGTAGTCGTCGTCGAGCGCCCAGTGGGTCATCGCGCCGCGCAGGAACAGCGGACCGGCGATGGGTGCCGGTGCGCACGCCGGCGCAGCTGCTGCCGGCTGCAGGCGAACGGCGGTGCTTTGTGTCGGAGCGGCGCAGCCCGCGAGCAACGCCGGGACCAACGCGAACAACGCGCGGCGAACACGCGAATCGACGACGCGACGGGAAACTTGCACCGGTTGATTTGTCATGGGGTCGTGAGCGTGTGGATATGGTGTTGCAACCTACCAGCACGAGTGTGTGCGCGTGAACAGGCAATCGGCTGCATACGAATGCAGTGCACTTCGAAGCGGACAGGGACAACGCTGCCGTCGTTGCATCGAGTAGCTGAATGCTGCTCCGCCGGCGTCAGGCGCGTTCGGTCGAGCGGCGCACGACCAGCGACACCGGAAGCAGCTGGTTTTCGACCGGTTCGTTGTGGATGCGCTTGAGCAGCGTGTCGACGAGCAACGCGCCGGCGGCTTTCGTATCCTGCTGCACGGTCGTCAGACTCGGATTGACGAACCCCGCGAGCGGGATGTCGTCGAAGCCGGTGACCAGCACATCGTCGGGCACGCGCAAGCCGTGCGCATGCAACGCTTTCATCGCGCCGATCGCGATCAGGTCGCTCGCGGCGCAGATCGCATCGAAGCGCACGTTGCGCCCGAGCAGCACGTTGGCGGCATCGGATCCGGATTGTTCGGACGAGATGGCGTCGACCTGCAGGTTCGCGTCGGCCGGCAACTCGTGCGCTTCCAGCGCGGCCGCATAACCGCGGTAGCGTTCGAGAAACTCCGGATAGTGATTCGACGCATCGCCGAGGAACGCGATGCGCCGAGTGCCGCGCTCGAGCAGGTGAGCGGTGGCATCGTAGCCGCCACGCTGGTTGTCGCAGCCTACCGAAACTTCCGGCTGGTCGAGCGGAATGGCACCCCAGCGCACGAAATGGATACCGCGCGAGTTGAGAAACTCCAGACGCGCACGGTAGTCGAGGTAGTCGCCATAGCCGAGCAGAATGATGCCGTCGGCCTTGTTGCTGTCTTCGAAACTGGCCTGCCAGTCGTTGTTTGCCGGCTGCTGAAACGAGATCAGCAGATCATAGCCACGCCGCGCGCAGGCTCGCGTGATCGACGCCAGCATCGAGACGAAGAACGGATTGATAAGCGAATCGTCCGGCGCGGGGTCCTCGAAGAACAGCAGGGCCAGCGTGCCGCTGTGTTGG
>DASSGP010000022.1:0-15734 GCA_035693405.1 Rudaea sp.
AAGCGACCGACCTGACAAGCCCGCGAAGCGGGCGACCTCACCGGAATTTGAACAAGATATCGATGCTACAGCTACAGGAATTGAATCAATGAGCATGACTGATCCCATCGCCGATATGTTCACGCGTATCCGCAACGCCCAAGCGACCGCACGCGCGACCGTGAAGATGCCCGCATCGAAGGTCAAGTTGGCGATCGCCAAGGTTTTGAAAGACGAAGGCTACATCCGCGACGTCCAGGTCTCGCGCGCCGAGAACAACAAGGCCGTGCTCGAGATCGCGCTGAAGTACTTCGAGGGCAGGCCCGCAATCGAAAAGCTCGACCGCGTCAGCCGCTCCGGACTGCGCGTGTATCGCGGCAAGGACGAGTTGCCCAAGGTCATGGGCGGTCTCGGTATCGCGATCATTTCGACGCCGGCCGGAATCATGACGGAAGTGCAGGCGCGCGCGAAGGGCGTCGGCGGCGAAGTCCTCGGCACCGTGGCTTGATTACTGGAGTAATGAACCTATGTCTCGTGTAGCCAAGATGCCGGTCGCGCTCCCCAAAGGGGTCGAGTGCACCGTGGTCAAAGATTCGATTACCGTGAAAGGTCCGAAGGGCACGCTGAAGTTCGCGATGCCGCAGGATGTCCAGGTCGATGTGCAGGGCGCTGAAGTCCAGTGCAAGCCGACGACGGCGGCGGCCGACAAGATGGCCGGTACCACGCGAGCGTTGCTGGCCAATATGGTCAAGGGCGTCAGCGAAGGTTACCAGCGCAAGCTTGATCTGGTCGGTGTGGGCTATCGCGCGGCAATCCAGGGCAAGGACCTGAACCTGACGCTGGGCTTCTCGCATCCGGTCGTGTTCACCGCTCCGGACGGCATCACGATCACCGTGCCGACGCAGACGGAAGTGCTGATCGCCGGAGCCGACAAGCAGCGCGTCGGTGAAGTCGCGGCGAAGATCCGCGCTTTCCGTCCGCCGGAGCCGTACAAGGGCAAGGGCGTGCGCTACTCGGGCGAGAAGATCACGTTGAAGGAAGCGAAGAAGGCGTAAGCCTGCATCGCGAGTCTCGGTGGGCCAAGACCCACCCTACATTCGAACAAGGCTGGCCATGATGGCCGGTTCGCCGATCAGGACGATCATTGGAGAAGACAGTGGACAAGAACCCAGCAAGACTGCGTCGCGCGAAAGCCACACGCAGCCATATCGCGAAACTCAACGTTCCGCGCCTGACCGTGCATCGCAGCGATCAGCACATCTACGCCCAGGTCATTTCGGCCGACGGCGCCAAGGTGCTGGCCGCGGCGTCGACGGTGCAGAAGGATCTGGCCAAGGATCTGAAAGGCACGAAGAACAAGACCGCCGCTGCGGCTGTCGGCAAGGCAATCGCCGAAAAGGCGAAAGCCGCTGGCGTCGAGAAGGTTGCGTTCGACCGTTCCGGATTCCGCTATCACGGCCGCATTGCGGCGTTGGCGGATGCGGCGCGTGAGGGTGGATTGAAGTTCTAGAAGGCAAGGGACGAGGGACGAGGATCGAGAAAAAGCCAGTAAGTGCATTTTCCTCGCCCCTCGATACTCGCCCCTCGCCCCTGATTCATACAATTCTAAGCGGCCCAGCCGCAAGTAAAGCCCGCATCGCATCCGCGAGCGGCAACGAAGGTGAATAAAGAATGTCAACGAATGATCGTGAAAACAGCGACGGCATGCTGGAAAAACTCATCGCCGTCAACCGCGTGGCCAAGACGGTCAAGGGCGGCAGGCAGATGAGCTTCACCGCGCTGACCGTGGTCGGCGACGGCGACGGCAAAGTCGGTTTCGGTTACGGCAAGGCGCGCGAAGTTCCGGTGGCGATTTCGAAAGCCATGGAACGCGCACGTCGCGGCATGACCAGCGTGAAGCTCAACAACGGCACGTTGTGGCACGCGGTCAAGGCGAACCATGGCGCGGCCCGTGTCTACATGCAGCCAGCCTCGGAAGGTACCGGCGTGATTGCCGGCGGCGCCATGCGAGCCGTGCTCGAAGTCGTCGGAGTGAAGAACGTTCTGGCCAAGGCCGTTGGTTCGCGCAACCCGATCAACCTGGTGCGCGCGACGATCAAGGGTCTGCAGGCCATGGCGACGCCCGAGCGCATCGCCGCCAAGCGTGGCAAGAAGGTCGAGGAGGTAGGCGGTTATGGTCAAGGCTAAGGCGAAGGCAGACAAGGCGGCGACGGTCCGCGTGCGGCTGTACAAGAGCATGAACAGCTGCCAGTGGAAGCATCGCCTGAGCGTGAAGGCGCTCGGCCTGAACAAGCTCAACGATGTGCGCGAACTGAAGGATAGTCCCCAGGTCCGCGGTCTGATCAACAAAGTCAGCTATCTGGTGCGCGTAGAAGAGTGAGGGGTGAGGTCGCGCGCCTTCGGCGCGCTCGCGAGGGGTGAGAAGAGCAGGACTCTACTGACCACTTGACGAGGCCGCGAAGCGGCCGACCTGACAAGATCGCTTAGCGGTCGACCTTACGATACTCAGCAATAACGGAGCAAACACAATGCATCTCAATACTCTCAAGCCGGCCAAAGGTTCGCGCAAAGTGCGCGTACGCGTGGGTCGCGGCATCGGCTCAGGCCTCGGCAAGACCGCGGGCCGCGGTCACAAGGGACAGTTCGCGCGTACCGGCAAGGGCAAGGTCAAGGCCGGTTTCGAGGGCGGCCAGATGCCGATGCAGCGCCGCCTGCCGAAGGTCGGCTTCAGCTCGAAGATCGGCCATGAGTGCTCCGAGGTCCTGCTGTACAAGCTCGACTCGCTCAAGGGCGACACCATCGACTTCGCCGCGCTGAAGGCTGCCGGCTTGGTCGAGAACCGCGCGATTCGCGCGAAGGTCGTCAAGCGCGGCGAGATCAAGCGCGCGGTCAAGCTCAAGGGCGTGGGTGCAACCGCCGGCGCCAAGGCCGCTATCGAAGCGGCCGGCGGAAGCGTGGAGTAACCAGTGGCGGCTCCCCAGGCCAACATGCTCTCCGGGCTCGGCAAGCTGACCGAGCTCAAGCAGCGCATCCTGTTCGTCGTTCTGGCGCTGATCGTCTATCGGCTCGGTTCGTTCATTCCCGTGCCGGGCGTGAATTCCGAGGCGATGTCGGCGCTGATCGAGCGCCAGGGTGGCGGCATCGTCGACATGTTCAACATGTTCTCGGGCGGCGCGCTCGCGCGCTTCTCGCTGTTCGCGCTCGGCGTGGTGCCCTACATCTCGGCGTCGATCATCGTGCAGATGTTCGCCTCGGTGTTTCCGGCCTGGCAGGCGCTTCGCAAGGAAGGCGAGTCGGGCCGCCGCAAGCTGACCCAGTACACGCGCTTCGGCACGGTCGCGCTGGCCGGCTTTCAGGCATTCAGTATCGCCACGATGCTGCAGCACCAGGGTGCATCGGGCGGAACGCCGGTTGTCTTTTCCCCGGGTCCAGGTTTTGTTTTCACCGCGGTTGTCGGCCTCACGGCCGGCACGATGTTCCTGATGTGGCTCGGCGAGCAGATCACCGAGCGCGGCGTCGGCAACGGCATTTCGCTGCTGATCTTCGCTGGCATCGTCGCCGGTTTGCCGCATGCGGTCGTGTCGACCTTGGGCTTGGCGCAGAACGGCCAGCTGAATTTCGTTCAGGTTCTGGTCGTGCTGGCCATCGTGCTTGGCGTGACCGCTTTCGTGGTCTTTGTCGAGCGCGGCCAGCGCCGGATTACGGTCAACTATGCGCGGCGGCAGGGTGGCAGCCAGGCGTACATGAACCAGAGTTCGCATCTGCCGCTCAAGCTGAACATGTCCGGCGTCATTCCGGCGATCTTCGCCTCGTCGCTGATCATGTTCCCGGCGACGGCCTCATCGTGGTTCAGCAACGGCACGGATATCCGCTGGCTGCAAACAGTCACCGCAGCCCTCAGCCCCGGCGAGCCGCTGTACGAGATCATCTATGCCGCGCTGATCATCGTTTTCGCATTCTTCTATACCGCGCTCGTGTTCAACTCGAACGAGACGGCCGAGAACCTGAAGAAGTCGGGCGCGCTGATTCCGGGCATCCGTCCGGGACGGGCAACGACCGAATACATCGACGGCGTGCTCACCCGCCTGACCGGCGCCGGCGCGCTGTATCTGGTGGCGGTATGCCTTATTCCGACCTTTCTGCAGCAGACCTGGCACGTCCCGTTCTACTTTGGCGGCACGTCCCTGCTGATCGTGGTCGTCGTGGTCATGGATTTCACCGCCCAGGTGCAGGCGCACTTGGTGTCGCATCAGTACGAGAGTTTGCTCAAAAAGGCGAACCTGAAGGGCTACGGCCGCGGTGGCGCGCGTTGAGCGCGCCGGCTGGATTTGGGTAAAAAAGTCATTAATGTCCGGATTTTGGGCTTTCGATCAGGCCAATAACCGGGTACAATCCGCAGTTCACTGCGCATAAAGTTATCTGGAGAATAGTGCATGGCGCGCATTGCAGGTGTCAATCTGCCGGTACAGAAGCATGTCAGTATCGGTCTGCAAAGCATTTTTGGCATTGGCCGTTCGCGGTCCAAGCAGCTTTGTCTTGCCGCGGGCGTCGACCCGACGACCAAGATCAAGTCGCTGACCGAGGCCGAAGTCGAAAAGCTTCGTCACGAAGTGGCAAAGTTTACGGTCGAGGGCGATCTGCGCCGCGAAGTCGGCATCAGCATCAAGCGCTTGATCGATCTGGGCACCTATCGCGGCATGCGTCACCGTCGCGGCTTGCCCGTGCGCGGTCAGCGCACGCGCACGAACGCTCGTACCCGCAAGGGTCCGCGTCGGGCGATCAAGAAGAATTGATGAGAAAGGGCTGAGGGCCTAGGGCTGAGGGCTGAAAAGCCGGAACGCCGAACCGCTCCTGATCTTCAGCCCTCAGCTTCCAGCCCTGAATTTTCATAGAACACAATTCGGAAAACCGATCTCATGAATAAGCCGGTCGTTGCCAAGACCAAGAAGAAAACCAAGCGCGTCGTTACCGATGCCATCGTGCATGTGCAGGCGTCGTTCAACAATACGGTCGTGACGATCACCGACCGCCAGGGCAACGCCCTGTCGTGGGCGACGTCGGGCGGCGCCGGTTTTCGCGGTTCGCGCAAGTCGACTCCGTTTGCCGCGCAGGTCGCCGCCGAGAAGGCCGGGCGCGCCGCGCAGGAATATGGCGTGAAGTCGGTCGAAGTTCGCATCAAGGGCCCGGGTCCTGGTCGCGAATCCGCCGTACGTTCGTTGAACGCCCTGGGTTACAAGGTCACCAACATCGTCGACGTTACGCCGATTCCGCACAACGGCTGCCGTCCCCCGAAGCGCCGCAGGGTGTAATTGCGGTCACTCCTGGTCGCAGGATCAAGAACCGGCCATTGATGGCCCGGTTTTTTGAAAGAGAGAGAGATTAATTAAATGGCACGTTATCTGGGTCCCACCTGCAAGCTCGCTCGCCGCGAGGGCGCTGATCTGAGCCTCAAGAGTCCCGCGCGCGCGGTTGACTCGAAATGCAAGCTGGAGCAAAAGCCCGGCCAGCATGGCGCCGGCGGCAAGAAGGCGCGTTTGTCCGACTATGCCGTGCAGCTGCGCGAGAAGCAGAAGGTCAAGCGCATCTACGGCTTGCTCGAGCGGCAGTTCAGCAACTACTACACGAAGGCTTCGCAGCTCAAGGGCAATACCGGTGAGAACCTGTTGCGCATGCTGGAAAGCCGCCTGGACAACATCGTCTACCGCATGGGTTTCGCAGTGACGCGCGCGCAGGCACGCCAGCTCGTTTCGCACATGGCGATCGAGGTCAACGGCAAGAGGGTGAATCTGCCGTCGTACGCGGTCAAGCCGGGTGATCTGGTAGCGGTCGTCGAGAAGTCGCGCAACCAGTTGCGCATCCAGGAAGCGCTGACGTTGTCCGCCGAAATGGACCTCGCGCCGGCCTGGGTCGAAATCGATGCGAAGAAGTTCGCCGGCACCATCAAGGCGCTTCCGGAACGTTCGGATCTGCCGAGCGACATCAACGAAAGCCTGATTGTCGAGTTGTATTCGAAGTAACGCTTAACGGGTCTCGGCCGCCCATTGTGCCGACGCCCCGTCGCCTCCACATCCGATCGAACCGCCGCGCAGCGACGGTTTGATCGCCCCCTCGAACGAGGGGGCTGAATCGAAAGATTCGGTTTGCTGGTCGTGGTCGGATTTGCAAGAACTCATATACTTAGCTGGAGTGTAGTGCATGGCCCTGTCGCCAACTACCATTTTGCGCCCACGTGGCATCCACGTAGAACGCACGAGTGACAATCGCGCCAAGGTTGTGGTCGAGCCGCTCGAGCGCGGTTTCGGTCATACCCTCGGCAACGCGCTGCGGCGCGTGCTGCTGTCGTCGATTCCCGGTGCGGCGATCACCGAAGTCGAAATCGACGGCGTGCTGCACGAATACACGACGCTCGAAGGCCTGCAGGAGGACGTCATCGAAGTCCTGCTGAACTTCAAGGACGTCGCGATCCGTATGCACAACCTCGACGAAACCATGCTGACCCTGAGCAAGAAGGGCAAGGGCGTGGTGACGGCGGCGGACATCAAGGTCGATCACAACGTCGAGATCATCAATCCCGACCACGTGATCTGCCATCTGACCAAAGACATCGCGTTGAACATGCGCCTGAAGGTCGCGCGCGGCGTCGGCTACCAGCCGGCGACATCGCGCCGCCGTCCGGACGAGGAATCGCGTCCGATCGGCCGGTTGCAGCTCGATGCGTCGTTCTGCCCGGTGCGCCGCGTGGCGTACGAAGTCGACAGCGCGCGCGTCGAACAGCGCACCGACCTCGACAAGCTGGTGCTCGACATCGAGACCAACGGCACGATCGATGCGGAAGAAGCCGTGCGCAAGGCGGCCGAGATCCTGCAGGATCAGCTCACCGTGTTCGGCGATTTCACGCGCCGCGAGAGCGAGTCGACCAAGGCCGACAAGGCCGGTGTCGATCCGGTCCTGCTGCGTCCAATCGACGACCTCGAGCTGACCGTGCGATCGGCGAACTGCCTCAAAGCCGAGAGCATCTACTACATCGGCGACTTGGTGCAGCGCACTGAAGTCGAACTGCTGAAGACGCCGAACCTCGGCAAGAAGTCGCTGACCGAGATCAAGGACGTGCTGTTCTCGCGCGGTCTGTCGCTCGGCATGAAGCTGGAAAACTGGCCGCCGGTCGGTTTGCAGCACGGCATGCAGATGAACTAAGCGGCGGCCGACTGTGGTCGGCGGCCGTTTGTTGTTGATACAAGGGTTTCTCCGAAACCTCATGAACCAAGAGTTCACTTCCCGCGGAATGGTCCGCTGGAAGCTACAATTATAAAGTTGCACAAAGGAAATATTTATGCGTCACATGAAATCTGGTCGCAAGCTCAACCGCACCTCCAGTCATCGCGAAGCGATGTTCAAGAACATGGCGGCGTCGCTGTTCAAGCACGAGCTGATTCGCACGAC
This sequence comes from Rudaea sp., assembly GCA_035693405.1. GTDB lineage: Bacteria > Pseudomonadota > Gammaproteobacteria > Xanthomonadales > Rhodanobacteraceae > Rudaea. Next base: position 7,420 of record DASSGP010000022.1, read on the forward strand.
TCTGCCGAAGGCGAAAGAACTGCGCCGCGTCGCCGAGCCGCTGATCACGCTGGCGAAGACCGACGGCGTTGCCAATCGCCGCCTGGCGTTCGCGCGCCTGCGCGACAAGGTCGCGGTCGGCAAGCTGTTCGTCGAGCTCGGCCCGCGCTATCGTGAGCGCAAGGGCGGCTACCTGCGCATCCTCAAGTGCGGCCAGCGCGTCGGCGACAATGCGCCGATGGCCTATGTCGAGCTCGTCGACCGTCCGCGCACCGACGCTGACGCCGCGGCGGAATAAAGTTCGCCCGGTCCTTTGATTGGCAACGGCCTCGGCAGGAAACTGCCGGGGCCGTTCGCTTTACGGCGACAGCCCGCGGACAACGGGAACACTGTCGCCGGAACGTGGTCTTAGCGCGATGACATCGATTCCGGGGAAACCATGCTGAATCCATTTCGTTGGAGCTTTCGCGCCCAGTACTTCGCTGGATTCGCCGTGTGCGCCGCCTTTCTTGCATACGCGTATTACGTGCAGTTTCAGCTCGGTATCGAGCCATGTCCGCTTTGCATTTTCCAGCGCTTCGCCTTCATTGCGATGTCGCTGTTCTTCCTGATCGGTGCGATCAGCGATCCGCGCGAGCGCGGCCGCCGCGTCTTTGCGCTGCTGGTGTTGCTTAGCGCCTGCGCCGGCATCGCGATCGCCTTGCGCCACATCTGGGTGCAGCACCAGCCGCCAGACCCGATGGCCGGCTGCGCCCCGGGCTGGAACTACATGGTCGCGAACTTCCCGATTGCCGATGCGATAAAGAAAGCATTCACCGGGTCGGCCGATTGCGCCGAGGTCACCTGGACCTTCCTGGGACTGTCGATGCCGTTCTGGACGCTGGTCTCATTCGTCCTGGTAGGCGCGGGTGGCCTGTGGGCCGGCCTGCGCCGTCGGGCCTGATGCTCCGGCTTCCCGGCCGATCCGTTAGGCCAGCTCCCGCTTGCGCCGCGGCCGCACTGTGGCATGATTGTCTTTCTGCAGTGCAGCAATCGGCAAAATCATGAGGTCTGATCCACGCAATATGAGCGCAGTCCGCGAACCGCAGGACTGGTCCCCAGCATCCTGGCAAGGCAAGCCGGCGGTGCAGCAGCCGACCTATCCGGATCCGGTCGCGCTCGATCATGCGCTCTACCAACTCAGCGAACTGCCCCCGCTGGTTACCTCGTGGGAGGTCCTGGCGCTCAAGCGCAAGCTGGCCGATGCCGCCGAGGGCCGCTGCTTCCTGCTTCAGGGCGGTGATTGCGCCGAAAGTTTTGCCGACTGCAATTCCTCGGTGATCACGAACCGGCTCAAGGTGCTGCTGCAGATGAGCGTCGTGCTCGTCCATGGCCTGAAGCTGCCGGTCGTCCGCCTCGGACGCTTTGCCGGCCAGTACGCCAAGCCCCGTTCTGCCGACACCGAAACGCGCGATGGCGTGACGCTGCCGTGCTATCGAGGCGACCTCGTCAATGCTCCGGAATTCACGCCGGCGGCACGAGCGGCGGACCCGCAGCGCTTGATCGAAGGCCATTCGAAATCGGCGCTGACGATGAACTTCGTTCGTTCGCTGATCGATGGCGGATTCGCCGACCTGCACCATCCGGAATACTGGGACCTGGGCTGGGTCGAGCACTCGCCGCTGCAGGTCGAGTACCTGCGCATGGTCGAAGCGATCGGCGATTCGGTGCGTTTCATGGAGACGCTGGCCGGAGAACAGATCGGCAATTTCAGCCGCGTGGATTTTTATACTTCGCACGAGGCGCTGCTGCTGCACTACGAGCAGGCGCAGACGCGGCAGGTCCCGCGGCATTGGGGCTGGTTCAACCTGTCGACGCATTTCCCGTGGATCGGCATGCGCACGGCCGCGCTCGACGGCGCGCACGTCGAATATTGCCGCGGTATCCGCAATCCGATCGGGCTGAAGGTCGGACCCGGCGTAAAGCCTGACCTGCTGTTGCGCGTGATCACGGCACTCAATCCCGACAACGAGCCGGGCCGATTGACCCTGATCCATCGCATGGGCGCGGCGAAGATCGAGTCGGAACTGCCGCCGCTGCTCCATGCAGTAAAGAACGACGGCCGGCGCGTGCTGTGGTGTTGCGATCCGATGCACGGCAACGGCGAAACCTTGAGCAACGGTGTAAAGACGCGGCGCTTCGAGAACATCCGCGGCGAACTCGATCTCGCCTTCGACATCCACGCTGCCCGCGGTACGCGTTTGGGCGGCGTGCATCTGGAGCTGACCGGCGAGAACGTCACCGAGTGTCTCGGCGGCGCGCGCGATCTGACCGAAACCGACTTGACGCGCGCCTACAAGTCGACCGTCGATCCGCGCCTGAACTACGAGCAGTCGCTCGAAATGGCGATGCTGATCGTGCGCAAGCGCGGCAACAGTTCAGTGGTTCCGGCTCAATCCTGAGCGCTCCGTCGAAGTGCAAGCGCTGCTGATTTCGCTCGTCGCCGTCGCTTTTGCGGAGATCGGCGACAAAACCCAATTGCTGGCGCTGGTGCTTGCTGCGCGTTATCGCCGGCCATGGCCGATCTGCGCCGGCATCCTCGTTGCCACCCTGATCAATCATGCTCTCGCGGGCGAGGCCGGCGTACTGGTCGCTCAAGTGCTGTCGCCCGAAGTGCTGCGCTGGCTGCTTGGCCTGAGCTTTCTCTCGGTCGCCGTCTGGGCGCTGTTCCCGGACAAGATCGGCGCAGAAGAAGCCAAGCGCACGAGCCATTACGGCGTGTTCGTCGCGACCGCGATCGGATTCTTCCTTGCCGAGATGGGAGATCGCACGCAGGTAGCGACGGCGATGCTGGCTGCACACTACCAGCCGCTGTGGGCAGTCATCGCCGGAACGACACTCGGCATGCTCGCAGCGAATGTTCCGGTCGTGTTCCTCGGCGCACGCTTTGCGCACCGGCTCCCGTTGCGCGCCACGCGCCTGGTTGCAGCGGCGTTGTTCGCCGTGATCGGCGTGCTCATCCTGCAGCGCGGCTGAGCGCGCGCCGGGTCACGGCGATTCGATCGATCGCAGAAACTGCGGCGGCTTGCGCGCGCGCGTGGCCTGCTCGAACGCATAGGCGAAGCCAAGCAGCTTCGGTTCACTCCAGGCGCCGGCAAAGAAGCTGAGCCCGACCGGGAGGCCATGCACGAAGCCGGCAGGCACCGTGACATCCGGATAACCCGCTACTGCCGCCGGGCTGGTGCTGCCGCCGCCGTTCGACGGATCGCCGTTGACCAAGTCGGTCAGCGGGGCGGGTCCGGCGCTCGGCGCGATCAGCGCGTCGAGTTTGTGTTTCTTCAAAGCCACATCGATGCCGAGCGGACCGGAGAGCTTCTTGGAGCGCGACAGCGCCGCAAGGTATGCCTTGTCGGTCAATGGGCCGCGCGCCTGCGACTTCTCGAACAACTCCTGACCGAACCACGGCATCTCGCGCGCGCGCGCGCGTTCGTTGAATGCAATGAGTTCCTTCAGCGAGCGCGGTGCGTTCGCCGACGCCGGCAGCGCGCCCAGGTAGACGTCGAGATCATGCTTGAATTCGTACTCGAGCACGGTCAGCTCGGCCTCGTCGTACTTGCCGAGGTTCGGCAGTTCCACCGGGTCGATGACGATGGCGCCCGCTGATTTCAGCGCGGCGATGTTCTGCGCCAGCAGCGCGTCGACATCGCGATTGAATCCTGCGAACTTGCGCACGACGCCGATTCGCGCGCCCTTCAGCGCATTCGCGTCGAGAAAGCGCGCGAAGTTGCCGCGATGCGCATTGCCAGCTGCGCTAAGCGCATCGCGCGGATCGGCGCCGGCGATCGCGTCGAGCAGCGCGACTGCATCGGCGACGCTGCGCGCCATCGTCCCGGCAGTGTCCTGACTGTGCGCGATCGGAACGATGCCGGCGCGGCTGACCAGCCCCAGCGTTGGCTTGATGCCGACGAGGCCGTTGATCGAAGCCGGGCAGATGACCGATCCATCGGTTTCGCTGCCGATTCCGGCCGCCGCGAAATTCGCGGCGATCGCCGAGCCCGTTCCCGAACTCGAACCGCACGGATTGCGATCCAGAGCGTACGGGTTGCGCGTCTGCCCGCCACGCCCGCTCCAGCCGCTCGTCGCGTGCGTCGAGCGGAAGTTGGCCCATTCGCTGAGGTTGGTCTTGCCGAGTATCACGGCGCCGGCCTTGCGCAGGTTGGCGGCGACCGTCGAATCCTGCGCCGCGATCGAGTCGGCCAGGGCGAGCGACCCGGCCGTCGTATGCATCCGGTCGGCCGTATCGATATTGTCCTTGATCAGGACCGGGATGCCGTGCAGCGGTCCGCGCACTTTTCCACTTTTGCGCTCTGCATCGAGCTGGTCCGCGATGCGCAGGGCATCCGGATTGAGCTCGACGACCGCATTGATCGCCGGACCGGCCTTGTCGATCGCCGCGATGCGGTCGAGATACAGTTGCGTGATCGCGTGAGCCGTGAGCTCACCGGCCTTCATGCGCTGCTGCAGATCGGCGATGCCGGTTTCTTCAAGCACGAACGATGCTGTCGACGCGCGTTCGTCGGTTTGGGCAGCTGGCGCGATTCCCGACGCAAGCAACAGCGCCGCGACAAGACACTTCATGAAGTCTCCCCGAATCGGTCGGCCGGCGTGCCGGAACACTTGCGAGACGCAACATCATGACACGCCTTGGGCGCATCGAGGAACTCGACGCAATCCAGGCGACACTGCCCGGAGAAGCTTTGCCCCTGCCACGGACTATCGCGGCAACCTGTCGGCACCGGTTACATGGCTGTTCGTGAGAAAGTAGCGCGTAAAATATGCGGAGCCATCATCGTACAGCCACTCTTCGCGGCGATCCTCAGCCGCGTGCAGGATGCCGGGCAAGCGACGCACGAAAGCGCCTTCGCTGCGCTGGCGCGAGGTGGGCTCGCCGCAACGCGCGACCAGCTCGCCCGACGTCAGTCCTCGCGAAGCGATGGCCGGAGCGCACGTTGTGCCGACCTCGTCGACTCCGTACCCCAGCGCCTCGATGTTCTGCAACTGCCCGTCCCTGAAACTGAGCCGCTGCATGAACATCGAGCTGCCGAAATTGTAGTACCAGACTTCCCAGTACACCTCGCGCTGCTCCTCGATCGGCCCGCCGGCACCGAGGATCTCGAGTGACGCATAGGTGTCGGACCAGAATGGCGCGCCACAGGCGTTGCGAACCTGCTGCGAGATCATGCCGGCGCTGACGATTCTGCTGCCGCAGCGCAGTCCAAGCGCATTTGTGTTCGCCGACCCGCAAAGCGCAACGATAGCCACAAACAGACGCAGCAACGCGATTGCCCGGGTTGTCACGGTAGGTCATCTCTTTTTGGAGTGGATCGGCATTTGGTCCACGTCCCGGGTCGATAGTTCAACGCCTTTAGCTGCCGCGCCAGCGAAAGAGCTATCTGGACCCAGCTTTAGTCGCGGCATGTTCAGTCGCGGCATGCCAACGGTTCAAGTCAAGCTGCCTGCCGCGACGCCCTCTTGCGGTCGTTTTCGGTCAAGTGCTTCTTGCGCAGGCGGATGCCCTTCGGCGTGACTTCCACGAGTTCGTCGTCCTCGATGAACTCAAGCGCCTGCTCGAGCGACATCCTGATCGGCGGCGTGAGCTGGACGTTGTCGTCCTTGCCGGCGGCGCGGATGTTCGTCAGCTGCTTGGCGCGCAGCGCATTGACGGTCAGGTCGTTGTCCTTGGCGTGGATGCCGACGAGCTGGCCTTCGTAGATTTCGACGCCTTCGCCGATGAGCAGGCGGCCGCGTTCCTGCAGGCTGACCAGCGCATAAGCCGGTGCATTGCCCGTGCCGTTGGAAATCATCACGCCGTTCTGGCGCTTGGCGATCGCGCCTTCGGCGACCGGACCGTAGTGGTCGAACACGTGAAACAGCAGTCCGGTGCCGGCGGTGACGGTGCGGAATTCGGTCTGGAAGCCGATCAGCCCGCGCGCCGGGATCAGGTATTCGAGACGCACGCGTCCCTTGCCGTCGGGCTCCATGTTCTTGAGCTGGCCCTTGCGCGAGCCCAGGCGCTCCATGACGCCGCCCTGGAACTGTTCCTCCATGTCGACGACCAGCTGTTCCCACGGTTCGTGCGTAACGCCATCGACTTCCTTGATGATGACTTCGGGGCGCGACACGGCGAGCTCGTAGCCTTCGCGGCGCATCGTTTCGATCAGCACCGACAGGTGCAGTTCACCGCGGCCTGAGACCTTGAACTTGTCGGCGTCTTCGGTTTCCTCGACGCGCAACGCGACGTTGTGCAGCGCTTCGCGCAACAGGCGTTCGCGGATCTGGCGGCTCGTGAGGAACCTTCCGCCGCTGGCTTCCTTGTTGCCGGCGAACGGTGAATTGTTGACCTGGAAGGTCATGCTGATCGTCGGTTCGTCGACGGTCAGGACCGGAAGTCCTTCGGGAGTATCAGCGGCGCAGACCGTGTCGGAAATGCCGAGCGCTTCGACACCGGAAATCGCGACGATGTCGCCGGCCTGTGCCTCGGGCACTTCGCGGCGCTCGAGGCCCATGAAGCCGAGCACCTGCAGCACGCGGCCCTGGCGCTTCTTGCCCTCGCGGTCGACGATCGCGACCGACTGGTTCGTGCGCACTTTGCCGCGCTGAATGCGGCCGATGCCGATCAAGCCGACGTAACTGTTGTAGTCGAGTTGGCTGATACGCATCTGGAACGGGCCGTCAGGATCGACCTTCGGCCCCGGCACATGCTTCATGATCGCCTCATACAGCGGCACCATGTCGCCAGAGCGCACGTCGGGATCCAGGCCGGCGTAACCGTGCAGCGCGGACGCGTAGACGACCGGGAAATCGAGCTGTTCGTTGGTCGCCCCGAGCCGGTCGAAAAGGTCGAATGTCTGATTCAGAACCCAGTCCGGACGCGCGCCCGGGCGGTCGACCTTGTTGATCACGACAATCGGGCGGAAGCCCATCTGGAACGCCTTCTGCGTGACGAAGCGCGTCTGCGGCATCGGGCCGTCCATCGCATCGACTAGCAGAAGTACCGAGTCGACCATCGACAGCACCCGCTCGACCTCGCCACCGAAGTCGGCGTGTCCGGGCGTATCGACGATGTTGATGCGGTTCTCGCGCCAGGTGATCGCGGTGTTCTTGGCCAGGATCGTAATGCCGCGTTCCTTTTCCTGGTCGTTGGAATCCATGACGCGTTCGGCAAGAACTGTGCGCTCACTGAACGTGCCGGACTGCTTCAACAGGCAATCGACGAGCGTGGTCTTGCCATGGTCGACATGGGCGACGATGGCGATATTGCGGAGATTTTCTATGGACATGGCGCTGGCTCCCGGCGGCACCGCCGACAGGATAAGGGTGATAGAGGAATTACCAAAATTATACCCGAAATCCGGCTGGAATTCCGCATCGCAGCATCATTGGTCCCAGTTCAGCTATTATTTGCCCTCCGCAGCCGCTTTCCCATCGAGAAGGAGTCCGTCGGCATGAGCACCCAGAACGACCTGCAGGCCCATATCGTGACCGGCCGGGGAACGATTCATCTGCGCCTGTTCCCGGAGCAGGCACCGCTGACCGTGGCGAATTTCGTCAATCTGGCGCTGCGCAAGTACTACGACGGCCTGACGTTTCATCGAGTGATCCCGGACTTCATGATCCAGGGTGGCTGTCCGGAAGGCAGCGGTCGCGGCGGACCGGGCTATCGCTTCGAAGACGAGATCGTGCCCACGCTCAAGCACGACAAGGCGGGCGTGCTATCGATGGCCAATGCCGGACCGAGCACGAATGGCAGCCAGTTCTTCATCACCCACGTACCAACGCCTTGGCTCGACGGCAAGCACACCGTGTTCGGTCAGATCCTCAGCGGCGAGGACCGCGCGATCGTCGACGCCGTCCGCGCCGGCGAGAAGATCGGCTCGATCACGATACGCGGCGACTACGCGCCGCTGTTCGAAAAGATGCAGGCACGCCTCGAGCGCTGGAACCAGACGCTCGACGAACGCAAATAACCTCGCGCCCTCGCGGCGCGAACATGTGACAGCGTGCGTGTTCCGCTGGCAGATGAAAGCGCGGCGCTGCCGCGCGATGTCAGCTCAGAAGGTGAAAGTGCTCGATTGCCCAGAGCAGGACGAGCGCACCGACGACCGACATGATCAGTCCGGCGGGATGAAACATCGAACCGTCGGTCGGCCGGTTGATCAAAGCGCCGACGAATCCGCCGACCAGCGATCCGCCGATGCCGATGAACGTCGTCATCCAGAATCCGAAGTGGTCAACCCCCGGCATTATGGCGCTGGCTATGAGACCGACGATGAAACCGATGATGATGGACCAGATCA
>DASSGP010000023.1:0-16729 GCA_035693405.1 Rudaea sp.
CTACTGGCTGAAGAACAAGACGAAGCCGGAATCGAAGGACGATGACAACCCGGAGACGCCGGAACAGGCGCGCAAGAACGAAGGCAGGCTCGAGATCTACGACGCCCAGGGCAAGCTCGTGCGCACGCTGAGCACGATTCCGCGCACTTTGAAGTATCCGAAGGACGACGCGGACGAGCCGCATGAGGACGAGATCAAGCCGGAGTTGACGCTCGAGCAGGGGCTCAATCGCATCGTCTGGGACATGCGCTACGACGGCGGCAAGCGCCTGGAGAAGGCGAAGGTCGATTCCGGCGAGCCCGAGAAAGGCATCCTCGCCGCTCCCGGCGTGTACACGTTGAAGCTGATGATCGGTGGACAGACGGTCACGACAACGGCCGAGATCAAGCCCGATCCGCACTCGCCGGTGCCGGCCGCGGAACTCGCGCAGAACGTCGCCTACGCGCTGCGCGCGCGCGACGCCCTGAACCAGCTGGTCGACGATATCGAGGCAGTCCGGGCGATTCGCGAGCAGGTCTCCACGGTCAAGCGCCTGACTGCCGGCAACGCCGCGCTGAAGGACATCGGCGCCAGCGCCGACGCGATCATCAAGCGCTGCGACGAACTCGACCTGAAGCTGCAGAATCCGAAGGCCGAAGTCGTGTACGACGTGCTGGCCGGACGCCAGGGTGGCGCCAAGCTGTACTCGCAGATTGCTCCGTTGTATTCGGACATCCAGACGTCCGATTACGCGCCGACCCAGGGCCAGAGTTCGGAACTCGAGGCCGACCTCGTCGAAAAAGCAGCGCTCGAGGGCGAGATCGCCGCATTGCGCAAGGGCGAACTGGCGAAGCTCGAGGAACAGTTGCGCGCGGCGAATCTGCCGCATGTGATTGTGCCCTAGAGGCAGGGACCAGGGGCCAGGGGCCAGGGGCGAGTAAGAGCATCCGCTTTCCCTAGCCCCTAGTCCCTAGTCCCTAGCCCCTGCTCTACTGCACCACGCGCAATTGCGGCGTCCCGCTCGGGCGCTGCCAGCGCAGTGCATCGCTGGCGAGTAGCGCCTCGATCGTCGCAGCGCTGCGCGTGTTCGGGCTCATCTGCGTCAATCCGGGGCCGGCGAACAGGCCGATCGCGCCGTTGCGTCCTTCCTGCTTGACCCGATACAGCCCGGCATCGGCCAGTTCCAGCGTCATGCTCCAGTCGGTTGCCTGATCGCTGGTCATGCGCAGCGGATGCAACGACACGCCGATCGAGCAGGTGATGTGCAGCGTGCGTCCGGCGCCGGTCGAGAAAGTGTGCCTGGCGACAGCCAGACGAATGCGCTCGGCGATCTCCAGCGCCTGCTCGGCGCGCACCGACTTGACCACGAGGAGGAATTCCTCGCCGCCCCAGCGCAATGCGTGATCGCCCTCGCGGGCGAGGTGCTCGAGCAGGCGCGCGAGCTGCACGAGTACGTCGTCGCCGGCCGCGTGTCCGTGGCGGTCGTTGATCAGCTTGAAATTGTCCAGATCGAGCAGCAGCAGCGCCGTCGTATCCTGGCGCTCGCCGTCGAACAGGTCGCCGGCATGATCGAGCAGGAAACGGCGGTTGTGCAGACCGGTCAGCGGGTCGGTCTGGCTTTCGAACGCGAGCACCTGATTGGCCTGATGCAGGCGCTTGTTGGCGCGGCTCAGCGCGCGCGTTCGTTCGGCGACCAGCGCTTCGAGGCGCCGTTGCGCCGCGCGATAGCCGCGCAGGCGCAGGCTCACGAGCAATGCGATCAGGAAGACTGCCAGCAGCGCCAGCAGGACGCGCACGCTCGTGCGCTCGTACCAGCGTGGCGCCAGGGTGAAATCGACACTTGCCTGGCTGTCGCCGTAGGCCGAATCGGGCAGCGACGCTTGCACCTCGAAGCGATAGGCGCGCGGCGGCAAGTTCGTGTAGAACGCGCTGCGGCGCGCGCCGGCGTCGATCCAATCCGCGTCGTAGCCGGTCAGCCGATAGCGGAAGCGCAGGCTGTTCGGATCGCGGAAGCTCAGAGCGGTGAAATCGATCTGGATGTCGCGGCTGCCTTCATCCAGGCTCAGCGTGGCGGCCGAGGGCGCATGCAAGCGATCGCCGTTGCGCAAGGACTCGATGACCATCGTCGGCGGCTGCTTGGAATAGGAGATTTCGTTGGTATCGAGGCGCAGCGCGCCCGATATCGACGCCAGCCACATGCCGCCCTCCGCATCGACAGCGCTGCGCGCCTGCGCGCCGCCGTTGCAGCAGCGTACGCGCTGGCTGCCGCGTTCACGCCCGCTGGCGCTGAGCACCATTTGCGCCGGCGCACGCAGCAGCGGAGCGGAACCCGGATCCGGCAGCGCCGTTACCGGAAGGCGCCACACGCCGTCGACGCCGGCGATGTACAGGTGCTCGCCGATCGTGCGGAACGCCCAGGCGTTGTCGCTCGGCAGGCCCTGATCGGCCGTGACCATCGTCAGCTTGCCCTTGTCGAGCAGGCCGAGTCCGGCGTCGAGCGTGGCAATGCCGATCACTCCATCGCGAATCGGAGCGATGTAGCTGATCATGCGTCCCTCGAGAGGTCTGGCCCACGCCGGCGTCATCACGGCGTCGCCGCGCACGCTGCGCAGCCCCGACTCGGTGCCGACGAGCAGTTCCCCGGGCGCGACCACATACACGCTGCGCACGCGCGCGATGTTCTGGCCCGGTGCGGCGCCGATCCGCTTCAGCTTGTCGTTGCGGTACAGATACAGCCCGCCCGACGTGCCGATCCAGAAGTCGTTGCCGTCCTGAGCGATCGAGTTGATCTGGAACGGGTCGAGTTCGAGCAACGCAGGTGGTCGCAGCAACTCGCCGTGACTGAGGATAGCAATGCCGCCGCGCGTGCCGATCCACAGCCGATCGAATGAATCGTAGAACAGATCGTAGGCCGACGGGTTCGGCAACCGCTTTCCCGCAACCAGTTCCTTCACGCCGTCGGGACCGCTGACGGCGACATTGGAATTCGTCCCGAGAACGATGCGTCCGTGCGGATCGCTGGCGACGCTCCACACGAACGGATCCGACAATCCGTCGCGCCGCGACACGCGCTTGACCCAGCCATCCCACAGGCGAAACAGGCCCTCGGTCTGGCTGCCGAACCACAGGTCGCCTTCGCGATCCTCGTAGATCGAAAGGATCCAGGAATCGCGCACGAAGTCGTCCTCGCCGATGCGTTCGAGCTGTCCGTTTGGACGCAGGCGAAATACGGTTGGCGCGGTGGCGAACCACTGGTTGCCGTCGTGATCACGCAACAGGCTTTCGGTCGCGCGGCTGTCGAGCTCGGGGTCGAGTCCGCTGGCCGCGATGCGCGCATCGTGCCAGCGATACAGCCCCGCCGTCGTGCCGAGCCAGAGGTCGCCCGCCTCAGCCGCCGCGCCAAGGTGCGTGATGCAGGCGTTGTGGGCCTGGGGCGGCAAGGGAAAGCGCGAGATGCCGGCGGCATCGATGCGCGCGAGCGCGCCGGTCTGTCCGACCCAAAGCGTTTCGCCGTCGCGCAACAGGCTGCAGGTACGCTCGCCTTCGAGCATCGCCGGCTCGAGCACCGAATCGCGCAGCCGCATCACGCCGAGCGAGGTCGCGAACAGCATGCTGCCGTCCGCCGACTCGGCGATGCCCTGCACGGCTGCATTGCCGTTGCCGGCCCGCAGCAGCTCGAGCTTTCCGCGGTTCAGGCGCAATACGCCATGCCCGGTGCCGAACCAGGGCTGGCCGGCGCGATCGGTGTAGCTGACCGTCGCCATCGTCGTGTCGATGCCGGTCGTCCTGCGGTCGTACACGTTGAAGCGGACACCGTCGAAGCGCGCGATGCCGTTCTGCGTTCCGAGCCAGATATAACCCGTGCTGTCCTGGGTGATGGTCAGGACCGAAATCTGCGGCAAGCCGTTCTCGACGCTCCAGTTGTCGCGCACGTAGTCGTGGAAGCGCTCCAGTGGGTCGACCGCGCTCGCTGGAAGCGCAAACAGCAACCCGGCCAACGCGAACGCGAAGGCTTGCCATGAGGCAACTGCTGACCGGAATTGTTGCAATCGGCTACTCACAACCTCACATCCAAGGGGAACACCACTATTCTTGCAATAATAAGCAAAGACGCCGCTTTGGCGTTGTGACGGCACCACCGGAAAAAAGATGAACGGATACAGCCAAAGCTCCGAACCTGTCCGCTTCGAGCGCGACTGCGCGGCGATCATGGTGCCGCAGGGACAGGAGGTGATCTTGCCGGCGGGGCAGACCGGGTACATCACCCAGGCCCTGGGCGGCAGCTTCACAGTGTTCGTCGACGGCAACCTGTTTCGCATCAGCGGCGAAAATGCCGACGCGCTTGGCAAGGATCAGCCCGACCCGCTGGTCTTGACGGAAGGCGCGGGCGACGCCGATGTCGAACGCCTGGTCTGGCAACAGCTGCGCACCTGCTATGACCCCGAAATTCCGGTCAATGTCGTTGATTTGGGGTTGGTTTACGAATGTGTGCTCGACAAGAACGACGATGGCCAGAGACGCGTCAAGGTCACGATGACGCTGACTGCGCCAGGCTGCGGCATGGGCGACATCCTCGTCGACGACGTGCGCAGCAAGCTCGAGCGGGTGCCGACAGTGGCTGAAGCCGACATCGAACTGACTTTCGATCCGCCCTGGAACCACGCGATGATGTCCGACGTGGCCAAGCTCGAAACCGGCATGCTCTGAAGTGCCGCCGAGACGGCCGGCTGTCGTTCCCATGTCGGTCAAAAGTTGCGCATCGCTCTCGCTGAAATCGTTTACATGAATGCACGGCCGGTGGCCCCGGCTGGGCCAGACGGCGCCCAGCGCTCGCGTTCCACGCCGGCGTTCAGCAACATTAATTGTCCAAAAGTGTAAAAGATTAAATGTGTACACATGCCGGCCGGCGGGTAGAAGCCACACGCCGGTCGATTGTGTGATCGCGCGCACACTTCTGCAGCCCAACTGTGACGCCGTCTGCATGACTTCCGGCAGGGGGCGGCGGCACTTCGGAGTTTCGACATCTATCCTTCTGGACGTCCGTTCGCGCCATCCGCTATGCGCACAAGTTGTCCGGACATAAATGGTGCATCGCAAACAATAGCCAAAAGAATCAGTCGCTTAGATGTTGCGTTTGCTTGACGCGCCCTAGCGGCGCTGTTACGGTGCGCCGCGTTTTGGGGTCTATCTGTATCCCGAAGCAGCACCGCGGAGCACAGGGGGTAAGGACTACCGTCCGCGGGTAACACGACCAAGTCATGAACGAGGCTGTCTCTTGGGGCAAGAGACCAGCGGCGGTATCGCTTTGCCGATTGGCAGCGGGCGCCGGTGGGAAGGCTTTTTCCTTTGGTCTGTGGGCTGCCGTAGCGGGGCGCAGCGGGGTAACAAGAAAAGAGCGACTCACCGTCATTCACCGTTTGGAGGTCAAATGAAAAGTGGTCTGATGAAGGTACTGGTTGCCTCGACCCTGCTGGGTATGGGCGCCGGCAGCGTATATGCCGACGCCGATGTCAGTAGCAATGGCAATGCAAGCGACAATCCGCATGGCTGGACGCAGAACCCTTATTCGCCGGCATATGACCATCCATACCGTCACGGTGTGATGCCGACCCGCGAAACCAACGAGAAAATGAAGGCGTGGGAACACGCACAGTCGGCCGCGTTCGCGGCACCGACCGCCTCTACCGGTCAGCTGTCCTTCGGCGGCGGCGTCAATGGCGTCGGCGTGCTGAGCGGCCAGAGCAAGGTCTACCTGATTTTCTACGGAACGCAGTGGGGCACGCAGAGCACGGATGCGAACGGCAACCTGACGTTCTCGAACGACGCTGCCGGCGCTGCGGCGAAGGCGCAGATGATGTTCAAGGGGATCGGCACGGGCGCCGAATTGTGGTCGGCCGAACTGACCCAGTGGTGCGACGGTCCGACGGTTGCCAATGGCGCGACCAGCTGCCCGGCCACGGGAGCTCAGTACATTCCTTACCAGCAGAATATCTTTGCCGGCGCCTGGTACGACAACACGGTTGCTTCGCCCTCGCAGGCCACGGGCACGCAGCTCGCGCAGGAAGCGATCAAGGCGGCTCAGCACTTCGGCAACACGGCGGCCGGTTCGAACCGGTATACCTACTACGTGATCCTGTCGCCGACCGGCACGAACCCGGACAACTACAAGAGTCCGACCCAGGGCTACTGCGCCTGGCACGACTACACCGGTGACGGCTACGGCGTGACTCCGACCGATATCGCGTTCAGCAACCAGCCGTACAACATCGACGTCGGCAGCAGCTGCGGCACGAACTTCGTCAATTCCGGCTCGGCCGGCACGCTCGACGGCTACACGATGACACTCGGCCACGAGTGGCACGAGATGATGTCGGACCAGTTCCCGGCCGGCGGCTGGACCAACCACACCGGCAGTTCCTACAACGGCCAGGAAAACTCCGACGAGTGCGCCTGGATCGCAGCGGGCCAGCAGGGTGGCGCGGCCAATGTCGTCATGGGCAACGGCACGTACACCGAGCAGGCCAGTTGGTCGAACGACACTGGCGCTTGCGCGATCTCGCATCCGATCGTCGACCACAGCGGCGGCGGCGGAAATGTCGCGCCGACCGCCAACTTCAGCTTCGTGACGAGCGGGCTGACGGCGACGTTCACCGACGCTTCCAGCGATAGCGACGGCACGATCGCCTCGCGCTCATGGACCTTCGGCGACGGCGGCACTTCAACGGCGACGAACCCGAGCCACACGTATGCGGCGGCCGGCACCTACAGCGTCAAGGAAACGGTGACTGACAACGGCGGACTGACCGGCAGCGTGACCAAATCGGTTGCCGTCACGAGCACGAGCAGCGTCCTGCAGAATGGCGTCGGCGTATCGATCTCCGATGCGACGGTCAACCACAAGCAGAACTGGACGATGTCGGTTCCCGCCGGCGCGACTAACCTTGTGTTCACGCTGTCGGGCGGCACGGGCGACGCTGACCTCTACGTCAAGTTCGGCTCCGCGCCGACGACGTCGAGCTACGACTGCCGTCCGTACGTTTCGGGCAATAGCGAAACCTGCACGATGAGTCCGGTCCAGGCCGGCACGTACTACGTGATGGTCAACGCTTATGCGGCCTACTCGGGCGTTACGCTCAAGGGCAGCTACACCGCGCCGGGCAGCGGCGGCACACCGACGGCGAACTTCACGTTCACGACGAGCGGCCTGACGGCGACGTTTACCGACACCTCGACCGATTCGGGCGGCACGATCGGTTCGCATTCGTGGACGTTCGGCGACGGCGGCACCTCGACCGCGACGAGCCCGAGCCACACGTATGCGGCGGCCGGCACGTACAGCGTGACCGAAACCGTGACCGACAGCGTGAACAGCACGACCAGTTCCAAGACTTCGTCGGTAACCGTCTCGACCGCCAGCTGCGGCGGCACGGTGCTGTGCAGCGGCGTCGCGGTGGCCCTGGCGTCGCAGGCGACAGGCACGGTTTCGCCGAACTACACGATGGTCGTTCCTGCGGGCAAGACCAGCGTCGTGTTCACGATCTCCGGCGGCACCGGCGATGCGGACCTGTACGTCAAGCTCGGCAGCGCGCCGACGACGACGAGCTATACCTGCCGTCCGTACCTGACCGGCAACAACGAGACCTGCACGATCAGCCCGGTGACGGCTGGCACGTACTACGTCAACGTTCGCGCCTACGCGGCCTACTCGGGCGTCAGCCTGAAGGGCACGATCTCGCCGTAAGTTTTCAACCCAACAGAGGGGCGGCATTGCCGCCCCTCACCGTGTAGGGGAGCATGCGGCCACGGATGGCCGCTTTTTTATTGCCATGGACGGCATGTATGCCGGAAATGCAGGAGCAACTTCCGGCAGGTGCCTCGATGGCCGAACGCGGCAAAACGAAGCGCTGTTGGTTGGGTAAGGTCACCGACATGCCGGAAATGCAGGAGCAATTTCCGGCGGGTGCCTAGATGGCTCGACACCCTAAAAACGAAAGGCATTTTCGGTTGGACCGGTGCCAGAAATACAGGAGCAATTCCGGCAGGTGCCTCGATGGCTCGACACCCTGAAACGAAGGGAATTTCGTCAGCGTCGTTCTACGCACGTAGGGTGGGCCTTGGCCCACCGGCTCTTTCATTGAGGCAAACGCGCAAAACGGTGGGCCAAGGCCCACCCTACGTGCCCGCGTCCTCGAAGCGATTCGCATCGCGATTTTTGCGCACGCGAATCGGGTCCCAGATGCGGCCGTTCATCGCGATGTAGACGCCGTCGGGCAAGGCCTGCGCCGCGCCGACGGCGCAACCGATGTTGAACACGGCATCCGAACCCTGGAATCGCGCCGGGTTCAGCGCGCCGGTCAGCACGATGACCTTGTCCTTCAATCCCTGCAGCACGCGCGCGGTCTCGACCATCGTGTCGGTGCCGTGCGTGACCAGAACGTGGCGATGCGGTTGCGCGCCGATCGTGCGCCGGATCAGGTCGCGATCTTCGTCGTTCATGTGCAGACTGTCCTTGCGCATCAGCGCGACGACGTCGAACTCGAACGCGACGCCGAGGGCAGTCAGGATATCGCCGATCTGCGGCGCACCGATCTGAAAACTCGATTTATCATCAAAGTATATTTTATCGATCGTGCCGCCGGTGGTCACAATGGTCAGGTGCTGGAGCATGGGAGAGGTCCGCGGGGCATATGGCGCGAAGTGTAGCAAGGGGCTAGGGACTGGGGGCTAGGGACTAGGGGCTAGGGACTAGTAGAAGAAGTGCAACCTTGCGGCCCGACCGCGCCTGCTCGTCGCTGGTCCCTAGCCCCTAGTTCTAGCTCCTAGCCCTAGCCCCTCCTCAATAAGCATCACTCGCCAACATCCGCGTGTCTTCTCGCCCATTGACCTTGAGCCGCAGGACGCCGTGCTCGGCGAAGCGTCGCGCGGCGGCGGCGGGACGCGGGTCGCGCTCGGCGCGCAGCGCCCAGGCGGCGTGACGCGTGAGCAGGCTCAGCGCAAGCGTGCGGGCGAGGCTGATCGCCACGTCGAGCGCTCCGGCTTCAAGCGACTCGCGTTCGCCGACCGTGGCTTTCTGCAGCCATTCGGCGATGCGCGTGGCTGCATCGCGCGCGATGCGCACGCATCCTTCGAGTTCCGGCGCCTGGACCTGCGACAGGATTGCGCGCTGCGCGCTGAGCATTGGTTGGAGGCCGCCCGTAGCGCGGAACGCGCGCAGGAAATCCAATGCCTGCACGTGGCTGGTGCCTTCCCAGATCGACCATACCTGCGCATCGCGCAGCAACTGCGGGATGCCGCTGTCCTCGAGGTAGCCAGCGCCGCCGAAACATTCGCAGGTTTCCGATGCGATCGCAACGGCGAGCTTGCCGGTCCACAATTTCAGCAACGGCGTGACCAGGCGCAGCAGGTGTTGCTGCGTGTCGTCGGCTTGACCGGTCTGCACGCGCCCGAGCAGTTCCGTGGCGAAAAAAGTCAGGTGAAATGCCGCTTCGAACTCCGCCTGCATCCGCGCCAGCGTGTCCTGATGCAGCGGTTGCTCGGCCAGAGGGCGATCGAACACGACGCGGCGATCGGCGTAATCGCGCGCCAGCGCGATGCCACGGCGCATCGTCGCGAGCGCGCCGACCGCGTTCCATGTGCGCGTGATGTTCAGCATCGGCGCGATCGCGCGCACGCCGTGGCGTGCTTCGCCGACGAGTTCGGCCGGCGTGCCGTGCAGGTGGATTTCGGCGGTTGGCAGCTCGCGCGTGCCAAGCTTGTGCTTGAGCCGGTCGATCTGGATGTTGCGCCAGCGCCCGTCGGGCTTGCGCGGTTCGATGTAGAACAGCGCCAGGTTGTCGGCACCGGGCTGGGCGTCATGCGGCCGCGCGAGGGCCAGCGCCGCCTGCGCGTTGATCGCCGAGGTGAACCACTTGCGTCCGTGCAGACGCCAGCGTCCGTTCTCCTCCCTCGCCGTCGTCTCGGTGGCCGACACGTCGGAGCCGCCAGCGTTCTCGGTCATCCATTGACCGCAGATCCAGTGCTGCGCGGGATCGCGGCTGAGAAAGTGCGGCAGTGCGCGGTCGATCAGACGCTGATTGCCCGAAGCCTTGATCGCGCTGACGGCGCCGTCGGTCATCGCCAGCGGGCAGGTGTAGAACTCGCTCGCACAATGGAACAAGTACACCATTGCAAATTGATGCACCCGGGCAGCCGTGCCGTGGGTCGACTCGTGGCCGGCGGCAACGAGGCCATAGCGCGCCGCGACCGGTTGTGCCGCTTGCCAGGCCGGCGTCAGTTCGATCCGGTCGACGCGTTCGCCCCAGGCGTTCCAGTGCGTCAGCCGCGGCTCCGCGGGATCGCGGGATCGCGCCTGCGCCCAGGCGGCAATCGCAAATTCGCCAAGATCGGTGAGGTCTGATTCGATCGTCGCCAGCGTCGCCGGCGGCAGGATGCGGCGCAAGTACGATCGCAGGACGCGGTCGTCCAGATACTGGTTGTTCAGCACCGGCGGCGCTTGCACGAAGCTCATGAGTCCATTTCCCCCGGAGCGGCGCGGAGACCCTGTCCGTCCGCGCGAAACCAACACTAACCGGGTACTCTATAGTTTCCCGTTCACCGTGGATGTGAACGGATCGGCAGGATTATCCTCTTGTCGCGGCTTTGCGCTGGAGCGTTTCCCAGCCCAGAGCGGCGACCACGGCGACGGCGAGTGCGACTTCGATCGCCGCAAGCAGGTGCGATGGGCCGGTGCCGAGCAACTCGGCGACGCCATGGCAGAAATAGAACAGGCTGACGATTCCGCCGATCAGCAGGCCACGTCGGAGATTCCGGATGCAGACCCACAGGCCGGGCAGCAGCGGCAGCACCGCGAGCGCCAGCGCGGGCCGTGACACCGGAGCGAGCCCGGCGTGCCAGACCATCTGCAACAGCAGCTGCGCGATCAGGGCACCAGCGCCGAAGCGCAATGCGGCGGACGCCGGCGAAGTCATCGCGCCAGTTTCGCCGCGATCCCGGCGACACGCCGCCCGAGCGTTCGCGCCAGCGTGCGCTCGTCGTCGCTGATCGGCCATTCGTCGTCGACGCCGGCCACATGGCTTGCGCCATAAGGTGTGCCGCCGCTGGTTGTCGTATTGAGCGCGTCTTCGGTGTACGGAATGCCCACCAGCAACATGCCGTGATGCAGCAGCGGCAACATCATCGACAGCAACGTCGATTCCTGGCCGCCATGCATGGTCCCGGTCGAGGTGAACACGCCAGCCGGTTTGCCGGCCAACGTACCGGACACCCATTCGGCGGCCGTCCCGTCGAAGAAATGCTTGAGCGGCGCCGCGATGCTGCCGAATCGCGTCGGGCTGCCGAGGATCAGGCCGCTGCACTCGCGCAGATCCTCGATGCTGGCATACGGCGCGCCTTCATCCGGCACCGGCGGCTGAGCAACACTTGTCACCGCCGCCACCGACGGGACGCTGCGCACCCGCGCGCGCACGCCGTCGACTTCCTCGACGCCGCGGGCGACATGCCGCGCGAGCTGGGCGACGGCGCCGTGGCGGCTGTAGTAGAGGATGAGGATGTCTGGCATGGGGCAGGGGCTAGGGGCTAGGGACCAGGGGCTAGGGAGAGCATAGCGTGCTGCGACGTGGGGCGTGAGGTCTCGGTCCTGTGTGTTGAGCAGCAGAAGGCTGCGACACACTTGCTCTTCCTGGCCCCTAGCCCCTAGTCCCTGGCCCCTAGTTTCTCAGCCCGATCCGCTACTATTCACCGATGCGCATCAACCGCCACAAGATCGACGCGTTCGCGCGCTTCCTGCTGAGCCGCTTTCTCGACGAAGGTTGCCTGCAGGCGGCTGGCGCTCTGGCGTTGACGACGTTGTTCGCGCTGGTGCCGCTGGTAACCGCGGTATTCGGCGTCATGGCCGCGTTCCCGGTGTTCACCGACTGGCGCGACGCTGTCACCGGGTTCGTGTTTCGCAACTTCGTGCCGGCGACTGGCGAAGCGGTGCAGCGTTACCTCACGCTGTTCGCGGAGAATGCCAGCAAGGCGACGGCGGTCGGCATCGTCGTTCTGCTGGCCAGCGGGGTTGCGCTGATGCTCAGCATCGAGGACGCATTCAACCGCATCTGGCGCGTGCCGCGCGGGCGTGGAACGACGTCGCGCGTGATCAGGTATTGGGCGGTGATCACGCTCGGGCCGATGCTCGTGGTCGCCGGGCTCGGCGTCAGCTCATACCTGTTCGCGCTGCCGCTCCTGGAACAGGTCGATACCGAGCTCTCGCTGAAGTCCCGGTTGCTCGGCCTGTTGCCGTTCCTCATCCAGTGGCTGACATTGTTCTGCGCCTACGCCTTGATCCCCAATCGCAGCGTGCGCTGGCGCGATGCGTCGATCGGAGCGCTCGTTGCCGCAGTATTGTTCGAGATCGCCAAACGGATGTTTGCCTTCTACGCGCTCGAGAGCGCGAACTACGAACAGGTTTACGGCGCGCTTTCGATCGTGCCGATTTTCGTATTCTGGATCTACATTTCCTGGGTCGTGGTATTGCTCGGCGCTTCGCTGGCAGCGAGCCTGTCGGCGTTCGATTATCGCCCCGGCGAACTGCAACTGATGCCCGACAACAAATTCCGCGGCCTGCTGCGCGTGCTCGGTCATTTCATCGTCGCACAGAGGGCCGGGGTCGCGCTGCACAGCCGCGATCTGTGCGAGCGCGAACCCTTTCTGACCGACGACCTGATCCAGGAGTTCCTGCGCCAGCTCGGCAATTCCGGCCTGGTCCGGCGCGGCGAGGACGGCGCGTGGGCGCTGACCCGCGACCCGGCCACGACGACGCTGTACGATCTCTATGCCGGGTCGGATTATCGCCTGCCCAGCGGCATGCCATTGCCCGGCAGCGACGGCGCCGCGCCTGACGCTCTGGCCGCGCGCCGGCTCGATGAGGTCATCGCCGAGCTGCGCGAGCGCATGAAGGTGCCGCTCAGCGAAATTTTTCCGGCTCCGCCGCGGTCAGATCAGGCAACCGAACCGAATCCGCCTGTTTCCAAGGAATCCACATGAAGCGCTTGCCGAATCTTCCGGTCCTCAATCTCGTCGCGATGACCCTGATCGCCCAGGGCATGGCGGCAGCGCCGGTCATCGCCGCCACCGCGACCAAGCCGGCGCTGAACGTCACCACGCTCGACGGCAAGACCTTCGATCTCTCCGCGCAAAGTGGAAAATGGGTCATTGTGAACTATTGGGCGACGTGGTGCTCGCCGTGCCTGAAGGAATTGCCGGACATCTCCGCCTACGTCACCGCCCACAAGGACAAAGTCGCCGCGATTGGCCTGGCGTTCGAGGACAGCGACAAGGCCGACATCGAGAAATACCTCAAGGCCCATCCGCTGTCGTATCCGGTCGCCCAGGTCGACGTGATCGAGCCGCCGAAGGACTTCGATCCACCGAAAGGGCTGCCGAACACCTACCTGATAGCGCCGGACGGACACGTGGCCAAAGCGTTCATGGGCCCGATCACGACGAAGGATCTCGACGCCGTGATCGGCGGCGGCTGATGCCGCGATGGGTTGCGCGCGATTCGTCGTCAGCGGCCGTGTGCAGGGTGTGTTCTTCCGCGCTTCGACGCGCGAAGAGGCGCTGCGGCTCGGCCTGACCGGCCACGCCAGGAATCTGCCCGACGGCACCGTCGAGGTTGTCGCCTGCGGCGACGATGCGGCGTTGGCGCAGCTCGAGGCTTGGCTCGAACTCGGGCCGCCGCTCGCCCAGGTAAGCCGGGTCGAACGCAGCGCGGCGGTCATCGCCGCGCCGGATCGATTCCGCATCGCCTGAATCGCGCCGGCGAATTCCTGCGTCCGCGCGCACGGCGCTATCAGCGCACCGAAGCAATCGAGCCAAACGCTAGTACACTTTTTTTACCCATAGTGATTTGTCCGCCAGCGACTCGGTGCCGGGTTTGTCCTTGAGCTTCGGCAGTTTCAGCGCCTTGACCGGAATCTTGCGGTCGGGAAGCTGATCGAGCAGGTGGCGAATCAGGTTCAGTCGCCCGGTCTGCTGATCGTTGAAGTCGACGACATGCCACGGTGCGTAGTCGGTGTGCGTATGCTTCAGCATGACCGCGCGCGCCTTGCTGTAGTCGCGGTACTTGTCACGCGCGGCGATATCGATCGGCGAGATCTTCCAGCGTTTGAGCGGATCGCTGGCGCGCTCGGCGAAACGCTGCTCCTGTTCGGCCTGGTCGACGGCCAGCCAGTACTTGTAGAGCAGGATGCCGTCGTCGACGAGACCGCGTTCGAATACCGGGCACTCGCTCAGGAAACGCTGGTACTGGTCGTCGCTGCAAAAGCCCATCACGTGCTCGACACCGGCGCGGTTGTACCAGCTGCGATCGAACAACACGATCTCGCCGGCCGAAGGCAGGTGCCTGATGTAGCGCTGGTAGTACCACTGTGTGGTCTCGCGCTCGCTCGGTTTGCTCAGGGCGACGATGCGATAGTGGCGCGTGTCGAGAAACTCGCTGATCGCCTTGATCACGCCGCCCTTGCCGGCGGCATCGCGGCCCTCGAAGACCACGACGACGCGCCTGCCGGTGTGCATCAGCCAGCGCTGGAATTCGACCAGCTCGACGGCGAGCGCCTCGAGGTGCTTCTCGTAGACTTTACGTTTCATGATTCACGCAGGCGTGGCCGGAGGTTGGCAAGATTGCAAGGCTTGGTGCGCGCGTCGAGTTGCGCGCCGATGAGTTTTTCCCATGCGGTGCGGCAGGCCGACGTCGATCCCGGCAGGCAAAACACGAACTTGTCGTTCGCCAGCCCGGCGAATGCGCGCGACTGCAGCGTCGAGGTGCCGATCTCGTCGAAGCTCAGGACGCGGAACATCTCGCCAAAGCCCGGCATTTCCTTGTCGAGCAGCGGTCGGATCGCTTCCGGCGTCGAATCGCGTCCGGTAAAGCCGGTGCCGCCCGTGATCAGGATGCCGTTGACCTTTGGCTCGGCGATCCAGGCAGCGACGATCGCGCGCAGCCGATAAATGTCGTCTTTCGCGATCGCCCGGTCGTGCAGCCGGTGGCCGGCATCCGCCAGCGCCTGCGCGAGGTAATCGCCCGACGTATCGTTTTCGCGCGTACGTGTGTCCGAGACGGTCAGCACGCACAGGTTCAGGGCGGAGAATTCGGTGGCGGCAGTCATCGGTGTCAGGTTACCTCGAAGTCCTCGGCATCGTAGCCGCCTTCGTGGCGCTTGAACATTGTCGCCAGGGCCGTCTCGAAATCGCGAGCGTAGCCGGCCATGTCGAACAGGCCACTGGTTGTTCGCGCCGCCTCGACGCGAGATCGCAACGCGCTCAGGCCGGCAGGGTCCTGCGCCAGCCTCACGGCCATTTCGACGTAGGATTGATCCGATCCAACGTTCATCTCGTCGAAGCCCAGATGATGGTTGAGGCTCGCGGCTACGCGCGAGGCGAACGTGGCGCCTGGCTGGGTCAGCACCGGGCATCCGGCCCACAGCGCATCGCTGGCCGTCGTGTGCGCATTGTACGGATTGGTGTCCAGAAACAGATCGGCATGACGGTAGCGCGCCAGATGCTCGCCGTGGCGCACGCGGGTGGCGAACACGAGCCGGTCGGCACTGACGCCGGCGGCTGTCGCCGCATGGCGCAGGTGATCGTCGGCCATGCTGCCGGCGGGGCCGGTCAGCAGCCACAGCACACTGTCCGGCACGGCCTTGAGGATCTTCATCCAGCGCGCAAAGCTGCGCAACGTGAACTTCCAGCTGTTGTTGAAGCTGGCGAACACGCAGCCCTGTGCCGGCAGGCCGAGCGCCGTGCGCGACGGCGCCGCGGGCACGATCCGCGACGTGTCGCTGGGCTGGTAGCAGCGCGGCAGCCAGGCGATCTTCTCGGAGTAATGCCGGCGCTGTTCGTCCGGGATCAGCTGATGATCGGCGATCAGGTAGTCGTACCACCGCGCGCCGAGAGATCCCGGATAGGCGAGCCAGTTGACCTGCAGCGGCGCGGCGCGCAGCGCGAACAGCTCCGGGCGCGAGTCTTCGCAGTAGCCGTCCAGGTCGATGAGGATGTCGACGCGCGCGTCGCGCACGGCGCGGACCATCGTCTGCAGCGGCTGCGCGGAGAAGTCATGAAACTCGCGGAACGCGCGTGCCAGCCGCGCGCGCAACGCGCCGTGGTCATCGGCGCTGGTGGCGAAGCCGATCGTATGCAGCGGCGAGCGGCGCAGGCGCTCGATCAGTTCGACGATCAGCAGCGCGGTGGGATGTTCGACGAATCCCGACGAGATGAAGCCGACCCGGATCGGTCCGCTCGCGCGCGCATACTGGCCGGCGGCCAGACGGTCGCGCAGCGGCGCGACCTGTCCGTCCTTCAGTTCGGCAAAGCGGCGCGCGCAGGCCAGCTGCTGGGCCGGCGTGGATTCCTCCACGAGCAGGGAAAACGGCGTGATGCCGGTGGCGCCCGCGTCGACGCCGGCGAGCAGGCGCTGCGACAGCGGCCCGAGCTGGTGCCAGTCGCAGACGCGCCGCTTCAGGAAAGCCAGTTGCGACAACGCCGGCCAGAAGTCGGCCTTGAGCTCGAGCGCTCGCTCGTAGGTGCGTTGCGCCTGGGTGAAATCGCCTTGGTCTTCGAGGGTCAGCGCAAGCTGGTAGTGGTAGCGCGCGTCGGTCGGCGCGTCGCGAACGGCGTCGCGATAGGCGGACGTTGCCTGCAGCGTCTTGCCCGCTTCGGTCAGAATGTTGCCGAGCACGAAATGCGCGTCGGCCCAGTGTGGCGCGAGCTGGAT
>DASSGP010000024.1:0-5956 GCA_035693405.1 Rudaea sp.
CCGCCCGGCAGGCGCTGGCCTGGGTGACGCCGAATCAGCGCGCGCAGTGTCCGGTCCGCGCCCAGGCGCGTGTTGACCGCGCCGATGTCGGCATCCAGATCGAACATGCGGCGCACGCGCGCGCTGATGTCCTGCAGCGGCGCAGAATGCGGAAACGCGATCGTCAACGCGAGCGCGTCCGCGCCGGCGATCTGTGACACACGCAAGCTGCCGCCTTCACCGGCGAGCGCGAAGCGCCGCGAATAGCTGACCGCATCGACCGTTTCGACGCCGGGAATCGCACGGCGCGCGAAGAACGCGAGCAGCGCCGCGAAGTCGTACGGCGCGCGATATGGCAGGCGCAGCGTCAGCGTCCCCGCTACTGCGTCGACACGCGTGCGCCGCAGCGCGCGCGGCGAGCGGCCATAACCGGTGCGAAATGCGGTATTGAAGCGGCGCAGGCTGCGATAACCTGCTGCCAGGCCGATCTGCGTGATTGGCAAATTCGTCTCGCCGAGCAGCTTTTTCGCGAACAGCAGCCGTCTTGTTGCCGCGATCTCGAGCGGCCCCGCGCCGATCTCGGCCACGAACAGACGGCGCAGGTGGCGTTCGCCGACGCCAATGCGCGCGGCCAGGTCGGCGACCGAACCACGATCGAGCAGACCGCTCTCGATCAGGCGCAGCGCGGCGGCGACCAGCGCGCTGCGCGCGCGCAGCGGCGTGCCCGGCGCCGCTTCCGGCCGGCAGCGCAGGCACGGCCGGTAACCGGCGGCGGCGGCGGCAGCAGCATTTGGGTAATATTCCACATTGTGCGCTTTGGGCGTCGGCGCCGGACAGATCGGCCGGCAATAGATGCCGGTCGAGCGCACGGCGATGAAGAACAGGCCGTCGAAACGCGCGTCGCGCGTGAGCCGCACCTGCTCGCAGATGCGCGGATCGAGGAGTTGCGGTGGTGCGGTCGTCGGCATGTGACAATTCTAGCCGCCGCCGGACCGTGCGACTGGCCGTTTTCGGCTGTCAATGCGTGAGGAGCCAGGGGCTAGGACTAGGGACTAGGGACTAGGGACTAGGGACTAGGGACTAGGGGCTAGGGATTGGTAGCTAGGCGTCAGTCGTCACGCAACCCCGCTCGCCCCTGGCCCCTGGCCCCTCGCTCCTAACTGCTCCTCAGAACGCATAGCGCAAAAACCCACCATCGACCGCTATGCATTCGCCAGTCACATACGCTGCGGCCGGCAGGCACAGGAACGCAACTGCCGCGGCGACTTCCTCGGGTTCGCCGATGCGTCCCATCGGCGTGCGCGCGATCACCTCTTCGAGATAGTCGGCATCGGACAGCTGCGTTTCCGTGCGGCGCGTGCGGATGTACCACGGCGCGACCGCGTTGACGCGGATGCCGTCGGCGGCCCACTCGCAAGCCAGGTTGCGCGTGAGCTGATGCAGCGCGGCTTTCGTCATCCCGTAGACGGCGCCCGTGCGCACGTGGGTCAGGCCGGACACGGAGCCGACGTTCACGATCGCAGCGTTCGCATGTTCGCTCAGGTGCGGATGTGCGAGCCGGCTCAGCTCGAACGCGCAGACCAGGTTCGTGTCGATGATTGCGCGATATTCGCTTTCGCTGTATTCGAGCGCGCTCTTCGTGACGTTCGTGCCGACGTTGTTGACGAGCAGCGACAGCGGCATGTCCAGGTCGGTGATCCAGTCGAACACTTCCAGGCGCGGCTCGTGCGCGCCGAGGTCGGCAGCGAACGCGAGAATTTCGCGCTCCGGGAATTCCTCGGCCAGTTCCGCGCGCGCCAGTTCCAGGTGCGCTTCGTCGCGCGCGACCATCAGCACGTCGGCGCCGAGCACGGCCAGTTCGCGCGCACAGGCAAGGCCGATGCCGGCGCTCGCGCCGGCGACCAGAGCAGTCTGGCCGTCGAGGCGCCAGCGGGAGGGGTTGGTGGTCATCGCGGGACTCCTGCGTTTGCGGCGCTTGGGCGCCGCTTGTTTGCCGGACGAGCTCGGCGCAGACTTTGCGCATTCTAAGCTGGAGATCGTCCGATGAAACTTTTTCCGCTCGCCGTCGCGACGCTCGTCTTCGCGCTCGCGGCGTGTTCCCGGAGCAAGGCGCCTGAGGAAGCGGCAGTGCAGTCCGCGCCGCAACCCGCGCAAAAGACCGTGTTCGACACGCAACTCAAGGCGCTCGACAAGGCCAAGGCCGTACAGGGTGTCGTCGACCAGCAAAAAGTAGAAGCCGACAAGAAGGTCAAGGACGAGGAAGGCGGCGGCTAGGCAGCAAGGCGAGTTCGCCGAGGCGTCGCGCGCTCGGCGACGGGTCGTCGCAGCAAACAAGCGCGAACGTGGCGTTTACCAATGTCGAATAGCCACGGGCGCTGGCGCCGGTCTAGGCTGCAACGCGCTGGAATCTGGATTTTCCAATACGCCGCGGCGCTGCAGCCGCACCTCACACCAACGGGAGACGTTCGATGACGATCACGCGTTTTTGCAAGACTTCCGGAAGTCGCCCCCGGCTGTGCCGGACCGCCCTGACGACTGCTGTTGCCGGCTTTGCGCTGCTGGTCGGCGTCGGAGCAAGCGCGCAAGACGTGGTCCAGGTCGGCGGCGACACGCACAAGGTGCTGCTGGAAAATGCCCAGGTGCGCGTGCTGGCAGTCAAGATCAAAGCCGGCGAAAAGGTGCCGATGCATTCGCATCCGGCCAGTGTTTCCTACGTGCTGACCGATGGCAAGCTGCATATCACGCTGGCAGACGGCAAGACCGCGGACAAGGAGCCCAAGGCCGGCGCTGCGACCTGGAGCGACGCGGTCACGCATGCCGTGGAAAACACCGGCACGAGCGATTTCAGCCAGGTGCAGATCGAACTGAAGGCCGCCGCCCCGGCGAAGTGATCGCGCCGAAGAAGTGGTCTGGCTGGATGCGGTCGGCGGCGCGACGCGGCGCGCCGTCGCGACCGCGGCTCAGCGAATATCGCAAAAGCAGTAGGCGAACACGCCGACCTTGTTGCCGTCGAGCGCGCGCAGCAGCTTGAGCTGGCCGGCAACTTCGGATTGCGCGAACAAAACGCGCGCCGCCTCCGGCAGCAGTGCCTTCGTGCTGCGTGCCAGCGCGTCGCTGCTCAAGCTCAGGGCGAAACGTTCCCACGCCGACAATTCCTTCTCGACGTAGAGCACCCGGTAGTTGTCGCCGAGCTTCGCGGCGGTCGCAGCCGCGGTTATGGCGTCGCCGAGTCCGCCGAGTTCGTCGACCAGCCCACGCTCCTTGGCCTGCTCGCCGCTCCATACGCGGCCGCGCGCGATCGTGTCGATTTCCTCCGGCGACTTGTGGCGCGCCGCGGCGACACGGCCGATGAAACGCCGATAGCCTTGATCGATGATGCTCTGGATCAACTCGCCGACCTTCGGATCAAGCTCCCGGCGCACGTCGAGCGCACCGGCGAATTTCGTCGTGCCGACGCCGTCGGTATGCACGCCGATCTTGGCCAGCGTGCTCGGCACGCTCATGAACAACCCGAAGATGCCGATCGATCCGGTAATCGTGGTCGGCTCGGCGAAGATCTGGTCGCCGTTCATCGAGATCCAATAGCCGCCCGACGCGGCGACGTCGCCCATCGAGACGATGACCGGTTTCAGCGACTGCTTCGTCAGCTCGATTTCGCGCCGGATCAGTTCCGACGCGAACGCATCGCCGCCGGGCGAATTCACGCGCAACACGAGCGCGCGGACATGGTCGTCCTCGCGCGCATTGCGAATAAGTTCGGCGGTCGACTGGCCGCCGACCGTACCGGGCGGCTGGTCGCCGCCGACGATCTCGCCCTCGG
The DNA here is from genome assembly GCA_035693405.1 of Rudaea sp. GTDB lineage: Bacteria > Pseudomonadota > Gammaproteobacteria > Xanthomonadales > Rhodanobacteraceae > Rudaea. The sequence goes on from DASSGP010000024.1 coordinate 3,800, forward strand.
CAACGACCACGGCGATGCGCGGACGCGTATCGGGAAGGCGTTCGCGCTGCACGACGGCGAGATAATCCTCGAAGTCGACCTGGCGGAACGTCTTGCGCTCGCGCACGCCCTTGGCGATCAGCATCTGCACGGCCTCGTCGCGCGTGGCCAGCTGGTCGACGAGCTTCTGTTCGAGCGCCAGCTTGGCGACATCGCCGTCGGCCGCCTTGATCGAGGTCGTGTAGTCGTCGATCTGCGCGGCAATCGTTTTCGGATCGAGATTGCGCGCCGCCCCGATGTCGGCCAGATAGTCGGACCACACACCGTTCATCCAGTACAGGTCGGCTTCCCGGGATTCCGGCGACGCGTCGTTGCGGATGAAGGGTTCGGCCGCCGACTTGAATTCGCCGACGCGGAACAGATGCACGTCGACGCCGAGCTTGTCGAGCGCGTCCTTGTAATACATGCGGTAGCGGCCGAGGCCTTCGAGCAGCACGTCGCCGTCCGGGTGCAGCAGGATGCGGTTGGCGTGCGCCGCGAGGTAGTACTGGCTCTGGGTCATGCCGGTGGAGACGACGATGACTTCCTTGCCGGCTTGCTTGAAACGATCCAGCGCCATGCCGATTTCGCGCAAGGTCGCCATGCCGGCGCCTTCGATCTCGTCGGGCACGAGCACGAGCCGTTCGATGCGCGCGTCCTTCCTGCCCGCGTCGATGACCTGCAGGATGTCGCGCAGCTGCACTTCGCGCACCTTGTCGCCGAACGCGCTGGCGATGGCGCGTTGCCCCGGTGCGCTCGTGAACTGCTCGACGATGCGGCCCTTCGGATCGAGCACGAGCGCGGTACGCTCCTGCAGCCGGCCCGCACCGGAGCGAAACGCCACGATGAAGACGATCACGAGGAACACGAAGATGATGTTGAATACCAGCCGCCGGCTGAAATTCACCAGGTTCCACAACCCGACGAACAGGCCGACGAACAGGCCGCGCTTTTTCTCCGCCATCTTTGCCAGTCTCCAGATCAGGCCCAAAGCGTACCCGATGGCGCGCGCATCGGCACGCGCCACCAGTCATGGGCATCCATAACGGAAACTATGGGCATGCGCGCCTGAGCGCAAGCCCAACGGGCGCAGCTAGTGCTTCGGGGCCGTGCGTGCGGCGAAGCGGGCAAACAGCATCACGGCTGCGACCGTCAGGCCTGCGATCAGCCCCATCCACATGCCGCGCACGCCGACTCCGCCGTGGAACGCCAACCAGTATCCAACCGGCATGCCGACGCCCCAGTAGGCAAAAACCGTGATCGCCATCGGCAGGGTTGCATCCTTGAGTCCGCGCAGCGCTCCGTTGGCCGTGACCTGGACGCCGTCGGAAAACTGGAAGATTGCCGCGAGCAGCATCAACTGCGCCGCCATCGCGGCGACCGCCGCATCGTCCGTGTAGATCCGCGCGATCGCCAGCGGAAACAGCGCCATGACCAGCGACGACAGGGTCTGCGTGAAGGCGCTCGCGGCAATGCCGGCGAAACCGGCGTAGCGCGCGGCTTCGGCGTCGCCGCGACCAGTCGCGTTGCCGACCCGGATCGTTGTCGCCATGGCCACGCCGAGCGGCACCATGAACGCGACCGACGCGACGTTGATCGCGACCTGATGCCCGGCCACCGCCACTGCGCCCAGCGACCCGATCAGCAATGCCGCCGCGACGAACAGGCCGGCTTCCATGAGGACGGCGATGCCCATCGGCACGCCGAGCCGCAGCAGCGAGAAGATCATGTGCCAGTGCGGAGGCTCGAAGTGCGCGAACGGCGCGACGTTGCGATAATGGCGGCGCTGGTGCAGGTACAGCGCGAACGCGGCGAACTGCACCCACAGCACGGTTGCCGTGGCCATGCCCGAACCCTGTGCGCCGCGCGCCGGCAGCCCGAACTTGCCGTACATCAGGACGTAGCCGATCGGTGCGAGCAGGACCAGGCCGAGCGCGCCGAAGTACATGGTCGGCCGTGGAATCGACAATCCTTCGGAGAATCCGCGCAGCGCGAAGTAGCCGGTCAGCGCGGGCGCGCCCCAGGCGATCGCATGCAGGAACTTGCGCGTTTCCGCGGCGATCGCCGGCTCGATGCCGATCGCGTCGAGCAGCACGCCCGACGCGCGCACCATGAAGAACAACGCGATGCCGAGCGCGA
>DASSGP010000025.1:0-2583 GCA_035693405.1 Rudaea sp.
AACCGGATCGAGGTATTGCCGGTTCATGTACGCGTCGGCGCGCTTGACCGCGGCCAGATCCTCGGCGCTGTCCGAGGCCGGATACTTCGGTTCGAGGTTCACGACGATGCCGATCTTGTTCTTGCCGTCGGCGCGATAGGCTTGCACGGCGGCGCCATGTGCGCGCAGCAGATTGTGGCTCGCGATCGGCGCTTCGTAGCGGCTGCGATGGCCAGGCGCGAGTGCGCCATGCAGATAGCCGCCGTCGGTCACGACCCACGGTTCATTCAACGTCGCCCAGAACTTCACGCGATCGTCGAGCTTGCGGTACATGACGCTACCGTAGTCGGCGAACCAGTGCGCGATGTCCGGATTGAGCCAGCCGCCGCGGTCGTCGAGCGCGGCCGGCAGATCCCAGTGATACAGCGTCAGCAGCGGCGTGATGTCGTTCGCGAGCAGCGTGTCGACGAGGCGCTCGTAGAAATCCAGGCCCTTGGCGTTGACCTTGCCCTTGCCCTCCGGCAAGACGCGGCTCCACGCCACGCTGAAACGATACGCCTGCATGCCGAGTTCGCGCATCAGCGCGACATCGGACTCCATGCGCCGGTAGTGATCGCAGGCGACGTCGCCGGTGTCGCCGCTGTTCATCATGCCCGGCGTATGCGCGAAGCGTTGCCAGATGCTCGGCCCGGCGCCGTCGGCCAGCGGCGAGCCTTCGATCTGGTACGCCGAGGTGGCGCTGCCCCACAGGAATCCATCTGGAAATTGCACGGTCTGCGACATCTTGTCGGGGGCTCGGCTGGCAGTGGGGACGAAAATGTAAACGATTACATGGCAGAATACCCGAAGCATTCACCGATTTACAGCCGCATTGCGGCATAGTCCGACGCGCCGCCACCGCGGCTGAAAATCAGAGGTGCCAGTGGCCAGCGTCAAGCTCGAAAACGTGCGCAAGGTCTATCCGAACGGTCAGGTCGCCGTGGCCGGCGCGACGTTCGAGGCACGCGATGCGGAACTGCTGGTCCTGGTCGGGCCATCGGGCTGCGGCAAGACGACCACGCTGCGCATGATCGCGGGCCTGGAATCGGCAACGTCGGGAACGCTGTCGATCGGCGACCGCGTCGTCAACGACGTTGCGCCGAAGGATCGCGACATCGCGATGGTGTTCCAGAGCTACGCCTTGTACCCGCACATGAGCGTGGCCGAGAACCTGGCGTTTGGATTGAGATTGCGCGGCGTCGCGAGCGACGAGATCAAGCGGCGCGTCGCCGACGCCGCGCAGATGCTGGGTCTGGTCGACATGCTCGAGCGCCAGCCGCGCGCGCTGTCGGGCGGCCAGCGCCAGCGCGTGGCGCTCGGCCGCGCGCTGGTGCGCCAGCCGAAGGTGTTCCTGCTCGACGAACCGTTGTCGAACCTCGATGCCAAGCTGCGCCTGTCGATGCGCGTGGAGATCGCGCGCCTGCACCGCCGCCTCGGCACAACCATGATCTACGTCACCCACGACCAAATCGAGGCGATGACGCTGGGCCAGCGCATCGTCGTGTTCAACCGCGGCGAGATCCAGCAGATCGACACGCCGATGAATTTGTATACAAAGCCGGCGAACCTGTTCGTCGCCGGCTTTCTCGGCAGCCCGGCAATGAATTTCTTTCGCGGCACGCTGCGCGCCAAGGGACACCTGTACCTCGACTGCGGCGCGACGATCCTGGCGCTCGGCGAGGACGCCGGCGTCACGGCCCGGCTGCAGGGCTCGTTGAACAAGGAGATCATCGCCGGCATCCGGCCGGAAGACCTGCGGCCAGTGGCGACGCCGGCAGGCTCCGAACCAAGCCTGAGCGCGCAACTCGATGTCGTCGAGCCGGTCGGCAACGAAGTGTTCCTGAATCTGTCCTGCGGCGGGGCGGAACTCGTCGCGCGTACGCCGCCGGGCAATCTCCCCGAGCCGGGCAACCAGCTGAACCTCGCCTACGCGCCGACCGCGCTGCATTTCTTCGACGCCAAGACGGAACAGCGCATCGGCGCCTGAAAGTGGGGAGAAGGAAGAAGGCCGAGCAGAGTCTACAACCTAAAGGCGCTGCTCCTTTTTCCCGCGTCCCTTCTTCAGCGCAACATCGCCTCCTCGCAAGTTATCGCATGTAGCGGCGCGCCGGCCAGCAATTTCGGATCGGGATTTTGCGAGGCGCAGAACGTGACGTCTTCGGCGACGTAGTCGCTGCTGCGCGCGGCTTGAAGTTCCGCTTCGTCGAGCTGATGAAATACGAAGTCGATCGTGCCCGCTGGCTTGACCGAGCCGGTCAGGTAACCATAAACGTGCTCGCGCGCGTCGGCTCCGGCGGTGATGCCGGCCGGTAACCGGTAGCGCACGGCGCCCGCGGTTCCGACCACCCAGCCTGGCAGCACAACGCCGCCGTTGGCCGGATCGCGCCAGTGCGCGGTGTCGTAGACGTTTTCCAGATAGAAATGAGAATGGCTGCTGAGCACGTAGACGTGTTTGCTCCTGGCCTGCACCTCGACCAGACGTGCGTAGACCTGCGCACCACTTTCTCGTCCGCTGAGGGTGCTGCACATGCTGTGGCCGTCGGACTTGCTGTACGGCAACGACTC
>DASSGP010000026.1:0-17814 GCA_035693405.1 Rudaea sp.
GAGCGCGATTTCGCCAAGGCGCTGCGCAGCGGCACGGCCAGCGGCGCCGGCGAACTGCGCGATCTGTGGGCGTCGCGATTGAAGGGCTGGGTGAACGAGGCTGAATTGCGCGAGATCAACCGGATGCTGGTGCGTCTCGCCAAACTGCTGCAGCAGCCGCGCGATCCGCGCCGCAACCGCCTCGTCACGCTGGCCTGGATGCTCGCACCGATCGACGGCAAACCGTTGCGCCGCACCGCACCGCGTGGCGGCGCACGCAAGGCACGTCCGAGCGTAGACTGATCGCGCACGGCGCCGCGCAGCGGCTACACTACGACCCGGCGTCGCACGGTCGGCGCGCAGGAGGATCACCGGATGGCGCGCGCGAAGTCCGCTACGACACCAGTCACCCAGAACGAGGCCGAAGACGCAGTCCGAACGTTGTTGCGCTGGGCCGGGGAAGATCCTGCACGCGAGGGTCTTCTCGACACGCCCAAGCGCGTGGTCAACGCGTATCGCGACTGGTTTTCCGGCTACGCGATCGATCCAACCGAGTACCTGCGCCGGACATTCGAGGAGGTCGCCGGCTACGACGAGATGATCGTGCTGCGCGACATCGAGTTCGAATCTCACTGCGAGCACCACATGGCGCCGATCATTGGCCGCGCGCATGTCGGCTATCTGCCGACCAACAAGGTCGTCGGCATCAGCAAGCTCGCGCGCGTCGTCGATGCCTACGCGCGCCGCTTCCAGGTGCAGGAGAAGCTGACCGCGCAGATCGCCCATTGCATCGACATGGTGCTCAAGCCGCGCGGCGTCGGCGTCGTCATCGATGCGACCCACCAGTGCATGACGACGCGCGGCGTGCACAAACGCGGCGTATCGATGATCTCGAGCCAGATGCTCGGCACGTTCCGCAAGGACGCGCGCACGCGCGCGGAGTTCCTGCGCTTCGTCGACATCCACGCCGGCCGCAACGGCAGCTGAACTTCGCCAGGGACAGGATCACAATAGTGGAAAATGCAACCTCGCCCAACCCGCCGCGGCGCGCGGCCCTCGTCTTCATCTTCATCACCGTACTGATCGACATTCTCGCGTTTGGTCTGATCATCCCGGTGCTGCCGCACCTGATCGAGAGTTTCCTAGAAGGCAATGTTTCGCAGGCGGCGATCTGGTACGGCTGGTTCTCGACCGCGTACATGACGATGCAGTTCTTCTTCACGCCGGTCCAGGGCGCGTTGTCGGACTGGCTCGGCCGCAGACCGGTGATCCTGGCGTCGAACCTCGGCTTGGGCCTGGATTTCATCCTGATGGCGACGGTCAACACGTTGCCGCTGCTGTTCATCGGCCGCATCATCTCCGGCATCACGGCGGCGAGCTTCAGCACGGCCAATGCCTACGTCGCCGACGTGACGCCGCCGGAAAAGCGCGCGCAGGCATTCGGCATGATCGGCATGGCGTTCGGCATCGGCTTCGTCGTCGCGCCGGCGATCGGCGGCTTTCTCGGTGAGATCAATGTGCGCCTGCCGTTCTGGGCCGCGGTCGTCATGTGCCTGACGAATTTCGTTTATGGCCTGTTCGTGCTGCCCGAGTCGCTGCCGAAGGAAAAGCGCACGCCGCATTTCGACTGGGCCCACGCCAATCCGTTCGGTGCGTTGAAACTGCTGCGCCGCTATCCGCAGGTGCTCGGCCTGATCGGCGTGCTGTTCCTGATGGCGCTCGCGCACATGGTCTATCCGACGACGTTCGTGCTGTACGCCGACTATCGCTTTGGCTGGGGCCCGCAGATGGTCGGCTACACGCTCGCCGGCGTCGGCGTGCTCGCCGCAATCGTGCAGGGCGGATTGATCAAGAAGATCGTCGGCGCGCTAGGCGAGCGCCACGCGCTGCTGTTCGGACTGGCCTGCGGAACGGTCGGCTTCGCGCTATACGGCCTGGCGCCGAACGGTTACTGGTTCTGGTCCTTCATGCCGATCGCCGCGCTCTGGGGCGTCGCCGGCCCGGCCGCGCAAGCGATCATGACGCACCACGTCGATCCGCGCGAACAGGGCCGCCTGCAGGGCGCGGTAGCAAGCCTGTCGGCGATCGCCGGCATCATCGCGCCGACCTTGTTCACGCGCACGTTCGCCGCGGTCACCCAGGCGAACATGCACGGTGCGTGGGCCGGCGTGACGTTCGGACTGGCGTCGGTGATGGTCGGCGGCGCTCTGGTGCTTGCCTGGTACACGGTCTCGCACCTGCCGCCCGCGGTCACGATCGCAACGCAGCCGCCCGAAGCGATCGTGACATCCGAGATCCTGGCCGGCAGCTCCGATCTGGAACCTCCGTTCAACGAGCGCGAAACGCGCGCGTGAATCGTTGCGTGCGGAATCCAATTGATTCACAACTCCCGAGTCGGCAGCGTCGAAGCAATGCGTTGGTTGGCGCAAGCAAATATTTCGGAATTATTTTCTTCACCGCGCTCGCATCTTCACCGGCTTTGGCCGCCGAGAAAAACACGGTGACCGTCGACGACCCCGCCTATACCCACGCGCAGCGGCTTGTCGAAATAGAACCCGGCCGCAAACTCAACCTCTACTGCAGCGGAACGGGCTCGCCTACCGTCGTGTTCGACTCCGGCGTGACCGGCGAAACCGTTGGCTGGGCTTTCGTCCAGCCGGCAATCGCCGCACATGCGCGCGCATGTTCCTACGATCGAGCCGGCGTCGGTTTCAGCGATCCCGGGACGCGGACCGGATCGAGCGCAAATATCGTCGACGATCTGCACCGGTTGTTGATCGCCGCATCGATCGCGCCGCCGTATATCCTCGTCGGACATTCGTATGGCGGCATGAATGTCCGGCTGTACAAGGACGTCTATCCATCCGAAGTCGTCGGCATGGTACTGGTTGATCCGGTGCACGAAGACTGGCCCGCGAGGGTGTGGAAATTGGACATCCATCAGCGCACATACGAAAAGTACATTGCGGACAACTTCGATCCGATGTGGCAGGGCGAACGTGAATGTGTGATCGCCGCGTCAGCAGGGTTCGTCGAGGGCACGGCGCGTTACAAGCAATGTGTTCCTGCGCCGGACCCGCACTACAGTGATGCCATCAACGCGGCCTACTTGAAGACGCACTTGTCGCCCGGCTACCAGCAGGCGCAACTGAGCGAAGACGAAACCGACCATTTCGCCAGTTCCGATCAGGTGCGCGCGGCGCGGACCTGGTACGGCGACATGCCGCTGATCGTCCTGGCCGCGGGCGATCGGCCTGGCCCGCGGTCGGGCGAATCGCAGGCGCATCGCGACGCGGTCAATCGGCTGACGGTCGCACTGTTCGACGAGCTCGCCGCACTTTCGAGCCGCGGAATCAACCGCATAGTTCCCGACAGCGGGCACGACATTCCCATGGACCAACCGCAGGCGGTCAACAGCGCCATCCGGGAGGTCATGGCCGCGGCATCCAGGCCGAAGTGAGGGCGCCTGACTCGTGTTTCAGTAACGACCGCCGAAGCGGCGATCAATGACACTGCTAGGGGCAGCGCTCGCCGCAGCGCCTATGATCCGTACTTCACGCTGCAGCCATACGGCTGCGACGTCGTCACGCTGACCGCCTTGCCGTCTTTGAGTTCGGCCAGTACCTGCGGCACGTATTGCGTCGCTTTGGCCAGATCGCCCTTGTCGGTGCTGGCGATCGAATCGATGCCGCCCGTGTAGCGCAGCACGCCCTGCTGATCGATCACGTACATGTGCGGCGTGGTCTTCGCGCCGTACGAATGGCCGGCGCTGCCGGTTGGGTCGAGCAGGTACGCGGTCTGCTTGGCGCCGACCTTCGCGATGTAGGCATTCGCGCCGGCGCCATCGAGGTCGCCCTGCTTGCCTTCCGCGCCCGAGTTGACCGTCAGCCAGACCACGCCGGCCGCCGTCGCTTCGGCTTGCTGCTTCTGCATGTTGCCGCTGCCGTAGTGCTTGCCGACGAACGGGCACTCCGGGTTGTTCCATTCGAGCACGACGATCTTGCCCTTGTACTGCGACAGCGTCTGCGTCTTGCCGTTGCTGTCGGTCAGGCTGAAGTCGGGCGCCGGTTCGCCGACCGCGACCTTGGCCCACGCGGGCGCGGAAATGCCGCAGGCGACAAGCAACGCGAATACCGTCGAGCGAAAATTCATGATGGACTCCTTCGGATCAGGGTGAGGGTTTGGCGGAGGAGAGTGGCGCGTGCACGCTCCACGCGTGCGCGTCCGGCGCTACGCCGTCGATCAGCAACAGGTCGAGCGCCGCCGGTGCGCCGGTAAAGTACTCGCTCTTCGCGAACGACAGGGTCAGCGCATTCGCGCCGTGGACAACTTGCGGCGGCGCATAGCCGACGACCTGGCGCTGCACGACGAACGCATCGAGCGCCGTTCCGTGAGGCGGGTTCGCACCGACCACCTTTACGTCGATGCGATCGCCGTTGTCCTGCGCCGTACCGGTCCACTGGGCAGCGGGTCGCGGTTGCGCGGCGCGCGCCGCAGCGAACGCGGCTTGCCAGCGCGGATCCGTCGCTGCCTCGGCGGCGATCGGCAGTTCGAGCGCAAGCCTGGCCTTGCCCGGGATGCACTCCTCGCGACACACCAGCCAGCGCGCTTCGACCGCGAGCTGCACGTTCGATCCGGGCTTCGCACTGGCAGGGACGTCGAGCTGGACGGGCAGCAACGCATCGCCGCTGTAGCCGAAGTTGAACAATCCACCGACATCGAAACGCTGCGGCACCGGCCAGATGATTTCGCCGGCGCGAAAACCCACAGGTAGCTCCCATGTCAGCTTCGTCGCCAGCCCGGAATCGCCCGGATTGATCCAGTACGTGTGCCAGTGCGGCTCGTGCACGAGGCGCAAGCCGAGCGTGGCGCTGCGGCCGGGCACGAGCGCGGTCGACTCGCTGACCAGCTCGATGCCGACGTGATCGGCTTGTGCGGGCGCTGCGGCAACGCTCGCGGCGGCCAGCAGCACCGCGCCAGCTCCGGCGCCTGAAACAATCGGATGCGACATCATTCTGTTCATGACCTCGGGACCGCACGGAAAATTTCATCGCTTCATCGATGGCCGAAGATTTTGCGCCGAACCGTTCATGGAACGCGGTCGATCGACCGCCGCGTCCGGCCACGTGACTCGCCCCTTTTGGCACATGGCTACCGACCCCATGTGAAGTAGCGTGACGCTCGTAGCGTCGTCATGAGGTCGCGCATGCTCACGTTCGTTCTGTGGTTACTGCTCCTGGTCTTCTGCTGGCCGCTAGCGCTGCTGGCGCTCGTTCTCTATCCGATCGTCTGGCTGCTGTTGCTGCCATTCCGGCTGCTCGGCGTCGCGGTCGAGGGCGTTTTCGAGTTCCTGCGCGCCATCCTGATGTTGCCGGCGCGCGTGCTGCGCGGCAAGCCGTAACGCGCGCGAACAGAGCTTTGGACGCGGATTAACGCGGATCAACGCAGATTGGAGCTTGAATAGACTGCATTTACCCGTGTAAATCCGCGCCATCCGCGTCAAGTCTTTCGCTTTTGCGCACGCATTGAATCGCTGCATCGTTGAGCCATCGCGTCCGGCTTGGCAGCGCGTTGCAGGGCATAAGGTTTCCGCGTACTGTCTACCGGCCGCCCAGGGGATGAGCCGCGAAAATCATGCGACACGTGCAAAACCCGTTGTCCATCAGTCGACGCGACCTGCTGCGCAAGATCGGCTTCAGCGCCGGCGCGGCGATGATGTATCAGGCCATGAGCACACTCGGCTTCGCGCGCGAGTCGGACTACGGCGGCCCGATCGAGCTTTCCGGCGCGCCGAAAGGCACGTCGATCCTGATCCTCGGCGCCGGCATGGCCGGCCTCGTGGCCGCGTACGAACTGCGCCGGGCCGGCTACGACGTCAAGGTGCTCGAATACAACCATCGCGCCGGTGGCCGCTCGTGGACCTTGCGCGGTGGCGACGAATACACCGAGCTCGGCGGGCACAAGCAGAAGTGCGAATTCGATCCGGGCCTGTACGTCAATCCGGGTCCGTGGCGCATCCCGTATCACCACCACGGCATGCTCGACTACGCCAGGCGGCTGAAGGTGCCGCTCGAAGCGTTCAACCAGGTCAACTTCAACGCCTACCTGCATTCGTCGAAGGACTTCGGCGGCAAGCCGCAACGCTATCGGCATATCTATGCGGACTACCACGGGCATATCGCCGAACTGCTGAGCAAGGCGGTCAACAAGGGCCAGCTCGACGCCGAGCTGACGACCGAAGACAAGGAACGGCTGCTCGAGTCGCTGCGCACGTTCGGCGTGCTCGACAAGGACTATCGGTATGTAAAGTCGTTTGCAACGAGCGAAAGCCGCGGCTACGACAGCGAGCGCGGCGCAGGCCTGATGCCGCCGCCGCAGTTGTCGACGCCGATCGCACGCGACGCGCTGTTGAAGTCGGGCCTGGCGAACTACATGGTCACGCCGTTCGACTACGACCTGACTCCGTCGATGTTCCAGCCGGTCGGGGGCATGGATCGCATCGCGATGGCGCTGTACAACGACGTCGCCCCGCTGGTCGAACTCGATGCGAAGGTGACTGCGATCGACCAGGACGAGCGCGGGGTCGGCGTGACCTACGTCGACGCGCACCGCGGCGGCGAGGCGAAGCACGCGCGCGCCGACTGGTGCCTGTGCACGATTCCGTTGTCGATCCTCAGCGAGATTCCGGTCAAGGTCGGCGAACCGATGCTGGCCGCGATCCAGTCCGCGCCGTATGAGGCGTCGGTGAAGTTCGGCCTGCAATTCAAGCGCCGCTTCTGGGAAGAGGACGAGCGAATCTACGGCGGCATCAGCTTCACCGACCTGCCGATCCAGATGATCGGCTATCCGATGGCCGGCATGAACCAGGGCGGCAAGGGCGTGCTGCTCGGCGGCTACGTCTGGGGCACGAACGCTTACGAGTTCAACGCGATGACGCCGGAACAGCGCATACGCAAGGCGGTCGAATCCGGCGCGAAGATCCATCCGCAATACCCGGCCGAATTCGAAAACGGCGTCGTCGTCAGCTGGCATCGGTCGCCGTTCACGCAGGGCTGCTTCGCCAACTGGTCGGACGCGGCGCGCGAGAAGCATTACCAGAATCTTTGCCAGATCGACGGGCGCATCGCGCTGGCCGGCGAGCATGCCTCGCGCCTGCCGGCCTGGCAGGAAGGCGCCGTGTTGTCTTCGCTCGACACGATCGGGCGCATGCACAAGAAGATTGTCGCCACCGCCTGAGGACGCATCGATGGCCACGCTACACGACACCCTCCTGCCCCTTTGCCGAAAATTGATCGGCGCGCTTGCGCTGTTCGCACCCGCGGTCATGGCGGCCGACGAGCCGCCACCGTTCTCGCCGCCGGGATCGTTCACGGATCTCGGGCACTTTGCCCATGAGGATGGCGCGACGCTGTTTCGCGCGATCTGCCAGGGGTGCCATATGGCCGATGCCAAGGGCGCCGTCGGCGCCGGCTATTACCCGGCACTGGCTGGAAATCAGAAGCTCGCCAGCGCCACGTATCCGGCGCTGGTCGTGCTCAAGGGCCGGCACGGCATGCCGCCATTCGGCGATTACCTGACCGACGCGCAAGTCGCCGAGGTCGTCAACTATGTGCGCAGCCATTTCGGCAACCAGTATCCGGACGCGCTGACCCAGGCCGAGGTCGCCAAGCTGCGCTGAACCGAGTATAAAAGGCAAGGAGTACACCAATGAACGTTCGCCTGCTGGCATTGATCCCGCTCGTGTTGCTCGCGTCCGCGGCATTCGCCAAGGACGTGATCCGCTACAAGATTCCGAATTCCGATTTTCCGATCGCGCAGGCGGTCGAAGTCCCGTCCGGGCAGAGCGTGATCTTCCTCAGTGGTGCCGGGCCGCAACTGCTCGATAAAGCCGCACCCGGGGAAACGCCGGCGGCCTACGGCGACACGAAGACCCAGACCGTCAGCACGCTCAATGCGATCGCCACGAATCTGAAGGGCATGGGCCTGGACATGAAGGACGTCGTCAAGATGCAGGCCTTCGTCGTCGGCGATCCGGCCCACGACGGCAAGATCGACTTCGCCGGTTTCATGGAAGGCTACAAGCAGTTCTTCGGTACCAAGGAACAGCCGAACCTGCCGGCGCGCTCGACAGTGAAGGTTGCAGGACTGGTCAATCCGGGCTGGCTCATAGAAATCGAAGTGACGGCGGTACGCAAGTAGCATCGGACGGCAAGCCCGGGTGCGGCGTTGACAACGAGACCCTTCTCGCCAGCGTGCGAGCGCAACCGCGACCCGATCCTGTCCGTGCTGCGCGCGCAGTTTTTCGATCGACGGCGCGTGCTCGAAATCGGCAGCGGCACCGGACAACATGCGGTGTACTTCGCCGCGGCGCTGCCGCGTCTGGTCTGGCAGACTTCCGATCGCGACGAAAACCTTCCGGGTATCCGAATGTGGCTCGCAGAAGCGGCATTGCCGAATACGCCGGCGCCACTTGTGTTCGACATCGCCACGCAGCCGGCACCGGTGTCGCGTGAGGCCGGCGCGACAATCCACGCGATGGCCTACGACGCGATCTTCAGCGCGAACACGCTGCACATCATGAGCTGGGAAGAAGTGGAAAAACTGTTCGCCGCGTTGCCGGCACTGACGACCGCCGGTGCGAAGCTCGCGATCTATGGACCATTCAACTACGACGGCCAATTCACCAGCGCGAGCAACGCCGCGTTCGACCAATCATTGAGGCAGAACGTACCGCACATGGGCATCCGCGACTTCGAGGACGTGAATCGACTCGCGCAGTCGGCCGGGTTCGCGCTGCTCGACGATGTCGCGATGCCGGCTAACAACCGCTGCCTGGTCTGGCGCAGAGAAACTCGCTGACGCGGCCGCTACGGGCGATTGGCGTCACAGCAAGCCGGCTGTCTGAGCGGCAGCGACCTGCGCGGCCGCACGCGCGCGCGCCGGCGCAACCGTTTTCTCATAGCGCGGATCTGCGCGCAGGCCCTCCATCAAGGGCTCCGTGTCGAGATTCCTGATATCGACAATCGTGCCCGCGCTCAGCGTGCGGCCGAGCGCTGCGATCGCCTTCTCGTGCTCGCCAAGCATCTCGTGCGCAAGCACGTCCCAAAAAGCAAATTCCATGGTCGACGGGTTGACCGGATGCTCGGCGAGCTCGGTGACCACCTGCTGCACGAGACTACGGCCTTGCGCTGTTGCGCGGGTCTTGATCAGGGCGATGCCGACCAGCAGGCGTCTTGGTATGCCAAGCGGGTAGAGCTTCGGGGGCGGTTCGGCGAACAGCTGCGGCGCCAACGTGCGCAGAATGGCAAGCGCCTCGTCGTGGCGATTGAGGCAAACCAGAAGATACGCCTCGAACCATTTGTCTACCGGCTTTCCGGATCGTGCCTCGTCGAGGAGGGTCTGCGGACCCTTTCGGTGCAATTCGAGCTCGGCCAGAGCGGTGTTCAGTTCGGTGCTGTCGGGCGAGTACTTGGCCAGATCCTGCGTGCACGCGAGTGCCTGCTCGATTGCGCCAAATCGCTGCAGCATGTAACAGCGGTCGCGGATTCGGCCAAATGCTCCAGGGTCGCGCGCCGCATGTTCGCGCAACGCGCGGAGCGCTGCGACAAGGTCGCCCGAGGCCGCGGCGAATCTCGCCTGCGTGTAATAGCCTTGGGCGAAATCCGGATGTTCGCGCAGCAGCTTGTCGAGCTCGATGCGCGCGGCATCGAGACGCTTCTGGTCCATCAGCGGATAGATCACCTGATCCTGGACGATCGGCGAGAGTGGATCGAGCGATACCGCATGGCGCAGCATGCGCTCGGCAGCAGAAAAGTCATGCAACTCGTAGGCGAGCAGTTCTCCATACCACTGGAACGCGCTGGCGTAGCTAGGCGCCAGCTCGATCGCGCGGCGGAACTCGCGCTCGGCTCCGGCGACTTCGTGGTCTTGCTGAAGCAGTTCGGTGGCGCGGCTGGCGTGCGCTTCGCCGAGCTCGGGCGCCAAGGCCAGCGCGCGCCCGACGTAGGTTCCGATGCGTGATTTCTCGTCGGCCGAAATGTGTGCGTACTCCTCGAGCAACTCGTATACGTCCGCTGCAGCTGCGTAGGCGTGCGCGTAGTTGCCATCGAGCGCGATCGCGCGCTCGAAATGCCCGGCGGCGACGCGCATCTCGTCGACCTTGCGTCCCGGCATCAGGGTGATGCCCTTGAGGTACTCCTGATAGGCCTCTACGTTCTCGGTTCGTCTCTGCGTCAAGCGCTGCTGGTCGCCCGCCGGCAGCGACAGTTCGAGCGCGCGCACGACCTCGGTCGCAACTTCATCCTGGATCTTGAACACGTCGGCAAGCTGCCGGTCGAAATGCTTCGACCACAGATGCGTGCCGTCCGAAGCCTTGACCAGCTGTGCCGTGATGCGCACCGCTTCGCCGGCGCGTTGCACGCTGCCCTCGAGCAGCGTCGCCGCGCCGAGTGCGGCGCCGATCCGGCGCACGTCGTCCGGCTTGCCCTTGAACGCGAACGACGAAGTACGCGCGACGACCTTCAGGTTCGGCACCTGCGCGAGCATGTCGAGCGTGGTTTCGGCGAGTCCGTCGGAAAAGTACTCGTTGGCCGGATCGCCGCTCATGTTGACGAACGGGAGCACGGCGACAGAACGCGCATCAACCGCCGCGCCGGACGTTGCCGCGACTGTCGGGGCGGCGCGGCCCGCGGGCGTGGCCGTTTCGCCGGGACGCGGCGCCGGCTGCCCGCGGAAGTACCAGACCAATGCCAGCAGCACGAGTGCCGCCGCGACGAGTGCGATGCGCTTGTTGCCGGCGCCGCCGGCGCTAAAGCGCACACCGCTGGGAGTGACATCGAGTGCCCAGGCCAGCACCAGCGCAAACGGAAAGCCGAGCGCGATCAGCAGGATCACGACGCGCAAAACCCACGCCGGCGCGTCGAATGCCGGCAGCGCGATGCTCGCCGCCTGGACGGCGATCCACGCGACAACGAGATAAACCGTCGCGACGCGGAACACCTTGCGCTGCTTCAACTCCGCGACAAACGACACGTCCGCCCTCCTGCGGATGCGGTGCGCGAAGCATAGCGGGAGTGCGTGGCTGCCGCCTAGGGATGTTTGCCGCCCCTGCCGGCAATCGATCCCGCGCGCGAGCCGGGATCGCGGCACCGTGGGCTTGGGAGTCACGTGACGATTATGACGAGCGGCCACCCATCGTCCAGCCGAGCATCGCCGCGAACGCATACAGCGCCGCAGCGGCAAAAATCACGCTGCCATAGCCGAAGTCGATGGCGATCAATACGGCGAGCAGCGCGCTGATCACCGACGCGCAGCCATTGATGCCCCAAGCCCAGGGTACGAACCCCGGCGCGGTCTGCGCAAGATGCGCCAACCCTAGTGGGAACGGCATGCCCATGACGACAGCCAGCGGCGCCAGCGTGGCCGCCGACACGAGCGCCTTCGGCACGAGCGCCCAGGCCGCGGCGTTCGCGAACAGCACCGGCAACACGACGCCATCGACGAGCGGCAAGGCGATCGCCAGTGCTGTCGCGGCCAGGCCGATCGGGTGGCGGGCGCGCACGAAGGGTGACGCCGCACTGCCGACTCCCGCGAAAACCAACAACGTTCCGAGTACGACTGTGGCTGCGAGCAGCGGACTGCCGATGAACAGCGTGAAGCGCGACAGCAGGGCGAGTTCCACGAACAGGAATGCGAGCCCGAGCGCAAGGAAATAGGCTGCGGTCCGCCATTGCCCGCGCAGCGGTGCAGCGCGGCGCAACGCCAGCAGCGGCACGAGGACCAGCACGAGGGCCAGCGGCACCGCTTGAGCAAGTGCGGCGGCAAGCATCAGGTAACCGGAGTCCAGGAGCGCCGCGGCGCCGGCACCGCGCAGGCGCCACAGTTCCGGCAATGTGCGCCAGCGAAAGAAGTTGTGGAAGAACGGGCGGTCGTCGGTCGCCGGCGCGATCGCGAACTTGTAGTCGCGGACATACTGCGCGGGATCCGGGCCGAGCAGGGCCTGTGCACCCTGGTACAGCCAAGGCGTCGTCACGATGTTGTAGCGGTTGGCGGAATCGGCAGCGAGCCCGGGATAGTGCACAGGGTCGAACGCGAGCCGGTCGCAAAACGCGGCGATGCGCGCTGTGTCCTCCGCGTCGAGCGTGCGCCGAGTCAGCAGAAGGGTGCTGGTATTCCAGCTGCGGATCGCGGCCAGATGACGGCCCGGATCGACGACACCCTGCGCACGCAACGCGGCGACAGCGGTCGCGAACAGCTTGAGGCTGGCGCGCGGCGGACCGCTCTCCCAGCGCGTGATCGCAAGCACGCCGCGGTCGCCGAGGCGCGCATGGGCCTCGCGCAGCGCTTCGACGGTATAGAGGAAACTGTCCGCAGCCGCCTGCACGCCAGCGCCCGCACCTGCGAGCGAATCCGCGGGCGGAAATTCGATCAGGTCGAAGGTCTCGGCATTTGCGCGCAAGTAGCCGCGCGCGTCGGCGATCACGACGCGCACGCGCGGATCCGAATACAGGTGCCCGGCGAAATCCGCAAACGTCTCGCGCGCCAGCGCCACGCGCTGCGGATTGAGGTCAACCGCCACGACGGCCCGCGCACCGAGTTGCAGCGCCTGCAGCACGTCGGCGCCAGCACCCGCGCCGAGCACGAGCACGCGCGGCGACGACACCAGCGCGAACGGCAGCGCCGACGTGGTCGCGCCGAGATAGTCCAGCGCAGGGGACGCGCTGCCGTCCCACGCCGTGATCACGCCGAGGTCGTCGCCATCGGTGAACATGCCGAGTTGCGGCGCTGGTTCCATCGTCGTGGTCAGCGAGAGTCCCGGCACGTGGCGCAATGGCACGCTGGGACTTTCGATCACGTCGAGCAGGCCGAGCGGACTCGAACGCTCCGCGATCACGCGCGTGTTTTCGACCAGGAGTGCCTTGCTCAGGCCCTTGAAGGCGTTAACTTGCGGCGTGAGCCATTCCGCCGGCCACAGCCAAGCGACGGCAGCGCCGAGAAGCACGAGGGCCAGCGCTCGCCGCGGTCGCGGCGCTTCGAGCCACACGAGGCCGGCGGCGGCAAATCCGCTCAGCGTCACGACGCGCAGGCCATCGGCGAGCGACAACGCGAGCATGAGTCCGATCGCCGCCGCCGCGCCAATGCCGGCGCCGACCAGGTCCGCCGCATAGAGTCGTGCAATCTGTGCGTCGCGCGCGATGAGCGCGAGCCCGATGCAGGTCGCGGCGAACAAAAACGGCACGCTCAGCAACAGGTACAGCAGCGCCAGGCGCAGCACCTGGCCCGGGTTCCATACGAGCTCCAGGCCGTTGAACGGCACCCGCTGGGCCACCGCGAAGCACAGCGCCGCGCTCAGCGCGAATCCGGCCGCACACGCGCTGAACAGGGGCAGGAAGCGCCGCCGCGCCGCACTTCCCCAGACTGCCAATACGGTGCCGCTGATGCCGTGACCGAGCAGCGCGAGGCTCACGATCATCGCGGCGAACGGATACCAGTGCACGATGCCGAGCAGGCGCATCAGCAGCAGCTGGTAGGCGAGCGCTGCGGCCGACACGAGCGCGACCGAGAGAGCCAAACCGGACCGCGTCTGCAGCGGACTCATGGCTCGGTCCGGCGTTCAGTGCAAGTGCAAATGTGGATTTTGCGGCA
Organism: Rudaea sp.; assembly: GCA_035693405.1. Taxonomy (GTDB): domain Bacteria; phylum Pseudomonadota; class Gammaproteobacteria; order Xanthomonadales; family Rhodanobacteraceae; genus Rudaea. Next base: position 13,624 of record DASSGP010000026.1, read on the forward strand.
TTTCGCCTAATGCCGCCCGGTCAGCGGCACGAAGGCGACCGGCATCAGCTCGCGGGTCACCAGCTTGCCGTCGTCGCGCTTCTCGACCAGCATCAGCGTCTGGGTGAAGAACTGCGAACCGACCGGAATCACCAGCCGTCCGCCTGTTTTCAGCTGCTGGATCAGCGGCGGTGGGATCGAACCGGCGGCGGCCGTAACGACGATCGCATCGAATGGCGCCTGTTCCGGCCAGCCGTAGTAGCCGTCGGCGTTGCGTACTTCGATGTTCGCATAGCCGAGTGCGGCCAGGCGCGCGCGGGCCTGCTCGGCGAGTGGCGCGACGATCTCGATGCTGTAGACCTGCTGCACCAGCTCGGCCAGGATCGCGGCCTGGTAGCCGGAACCCGTGCCGATCTCGAGCACGCGGTGTCCCGGACGCAGGTCGAGCAGGTCGGTCATCAGCGCGACGATGTACGGCTGCGAGATGGTCTGCCCATAACCGATCGACAACGGGCGGTTCGCGTAGGCGCTGCCGAGCTCATCCTCGGGCACGAAACGATGTCGTGGCACGCGGTTCAGCACGCTCATCACGCGCGCGTCGAACACAGACCGGCCCGAGTCGCTGCCGGTGAACCGGGCCAGCGTTGCGATGTCCTTGACCATCGCCGCGCGCTCGCTCACGAAATGCGCCTCCTCGTCGCCGGCGGCGGAAGTAATCGCGATGCCGAGGCCGGCGATCATGACGACGAGCTGCACGAAGCGCCGTCGCGTCGGGTTCATGTGGACGTCCCTTACGCGTTCAGCGGCGCACGCCGGGTGCACGCCGCAACATCAGCATACTCCGCTGCCGCTGCGAGGGAAGCTCTGGACGAGTCCGCATAGGCCCCCACGATCTGATATGCCGCCTGTGCAGACTTGCTCAGAGGTTCTTTAAAACGCAGGCGTGCCGTCGAAGTTGTCGGCGAAGACGAGATCGCTCTCGACAGCGCCGATGTCGCAGTGCGGCCCCAGTGGGCGCACGATGCCGCGCTGGTCGACCGGCGGGCAGTTCGGGTCGCTTGCGGCGTCGACGGCCTTGCTGCCGAAGCCCGGCATCAGCGTCCGCGTCGGACCGCCGTTGTCGCGCAGCGGGCCGAGCAGCGGATCACCGCTGACGAGGTTGGAGCAGCTGGTCCCGACGGGGCAGCCGCCCTGGACGATGCTCTTGCTGATCGTGGCGCTGCCGAGGACCTCCGGGTACGACGTACCTGCCGTGTCGCCCCAGAGGATGACGTTGGTCAGCACCGGAACGCTGATGCCACTGCCGCCGTCGTAGCTGTCCACCGCGCCGCCGTACTGCGTCGCGCTGTTGCCGTTGAACGTGACGTTCGTCAGCGTGGGGCTCGAAACGCCGGTCGAGTCGCCGACGTTGAACATCGCGCCGCCGTATTGCGAGGCGCTGTTGCCGCTGAACGTGACGTTCGTGAGCGAAGGACTGCTGGTGCCGCCGGAGCCCGCGTCGTACATCGCGCCGCCGACTTTCGCGCTGTTGCCGCTGAACGTGACGCCCGTCAGCACCGGGCTGCTGACGCCGCCCGACGTACCGTCGTTGTACATCGCACCGCCCCATTCGGTCGCCGTGTTGGCGTCGAACGTGACGTCGGTCAGCAGCGGGCTGCTCGTGCCGCCGTTGGCACCATCGTTGTAGATCGCGCCGCCATCCAGCGTCGCACGGTTGCCACGAAAGGTGACTCGCGTCAGGACCGGGCTGCTGGCGCCGCCGTTTTCGGCGTACGCGAACAGCGCACCGCCGACGAAGCTGGTGCGATTGCCACTGAACATGAGGTTCGCCAGCGTCGGGCTGCACGACTTGGCAGCGACCGCGCCATTGCAGTACAGGCCGCCACCGGAATCGGACGACGCGTTGCCGGCCGTGATCGTGAAGCCGTCAAGCACTGTGCTGCTCGTGATCGGCATTGTGCCGGTGCCGTCCATGACGACGACATGACTGCTGTTGCCCCCGGCGATCTGCGTCGCGTCGGTGTCGACGCCGTTCGGGCAGCCGGATCCGCCGCAATCGTCGTTGGCAAGATCGCCGGACAGCACCGTGAGGTTCGCTGCCGGGTCGCGCTGCGCGCGCTGGGTTTCATTGCCGGCGAAGCCGCCGTATACGGCGGCGCCCGGGGTGACGATGAAGCTGACCGAGGCGTTGCCGGCCGACGGCTTGTAGACCGATTTGGCGACCCAGACTTCCGCGCAAGCGCCGGTGCCAAGCGCGCCTTGGAGGTCCTTGTAGGCGTCGGCCCACGAACTGCCGTTGTTGGCTCCGACCGCAGCGGCGTTGACGAAGCACGGCATCGCGCCGGCCGGCCCTGCCACCGCCTGCAGCCAGGCGGCGAGAAGGGTCGAACCAACGGTGCGCAGCCGCTGCATGCAATGTCTCCGGAACGCAGACAAATGCCGCCGCACCGAATCCGGCGGCGCGCCGGTACTCAAGTGTCATGACAGCATGATCCGGTGTCAATCACGGAGCGTCTCGCGCCCGCGGCGCCACGTCGGTGTCCGCAGCCAAAGCGCCGGGACACGCGCGGCGCGGGTGGCGAAATTCCGCGTTGCTAGGCGACGACCGGCTGCAGCGCAGAGGCGCGCCAGCTCGCGACCAGGCTCTCGCGCCGCGCGCGCGCCTCGACTAGGTGTTCTTCCTTGATGTGGCCGTAGCCGCGGATGTGCTCCGGAATGGTCGCGATCTCGACCGCGAGCGCGTGATTGTCGCGATCGAGCTTGCCGAGCAGCTCGTCGACCGTGGCGAAGTACTCGTCGATCAGCGCGCGCTCCATCTTGCGCTCGGCGGTGTAGCCGAAGATGTCGAGCGCAGTGCCGCGCAGGCCCTTGAGCCTGGCCACGAGCTTGAACGCGCCGAACACCCACGAGCCGTACTCGCCCTTGCGCAGGTGGCCTTCGGAATCGCGCCGCGCGAGCAGCGGCGGCGCAAGGTGAAAATGGATCTTGAAGTCGCCGTCGAACGTGTCGCGCACGCGCTTCTCGAAATCGCCACTGGTGTAGAGGCGCGCCACTTCGTATTCGTCCTTGTACGCCATCAGCTTGAATGCATAGCGCGCGACCGCGTCGGTCAGCGCGCTCGTGCCCGGCGTGGTGGCCTGCTCGGCCGCGCGAACCTTGTCGACCAGCGACGTGTACTTTTGTGCATACGCCGCATTCTGGTAATCGGTCAGGAACGCCGCGCGGCGTGCGATGCGCTGCTCGAGCGTCGTGCTCAGCGCACTGTCATCGAGCACGAGTGCCGTACCCGCCGGCGTTTCGGACTTGCCCTTCGCGGCGGCGCGCACGGCGGCGATGTCGTGCGCGGCAAGCCGGCCCCAGTTGAACGCGGTCTTGTTCATCTCGACCGCGGCGGCGTTCAGTTCGATTGCGCGCATCAGCGCGTCGTGGCTCAACGGCACCCAGCCCTTCTGCCAGGCGTAGCCGAGCATGAACAGGTTGCTCGCGATCGAATCGCCGAGCAGCGCGGTAGCCAGGCCCGTCGCCTCGACGACGTCGGGCTCCTGGCCGTCCAGCGCGGTCTTCACCGCGGCGAGGATCTGCTGCGCCGGGAAATTCAGGTCCGGCCTCGTCGTGAATGTGCCCGGCATTGCCTCGTAGCTGTTGAGCACGACGCGCGAACGCTCGGCGCGGATCTTCGACAGCGCCCAGTAGTCGTTGACGACGACCATGTCGCAGCCGAGCACGAGGTCGGCCTCGCCCGCCGCAATGCGCACGGCGTGAATCTCATTCGGTGAGCGCGCGATGCGGAGATGGCACGTCACCGCGCCGCCTTTCTGCGCAAGCCCGGTCTGGTCGAGTACGGTCGCGCCCTTGCCTTCGAGATGCGCGGCCATGCCGATCAGCGCGCCGATCGTGACCACGCCGGTGCCGCCGATGCCGGTGACGAGGATGTTCCACGGCTGCTCGAGATTGGTCGCGAACTGCGGTTGCGGCAGGGTGGAAAAATCCACTTTCCCTCCACCGGGCTTGCGCTTCTTCAGCCCGCCGCCCAATGGTTTATCGCCTTGACCTGACAGGAGCAAACTTCGACGACGTGACAAAGCCACAGTGAACGCGGCGCTGCTTGCTGAACCGGTCGAGCCAAGTCCGATTACTTTGCCGCCGCAACGGTCGTGTCGAACACGCCGGTCAGAATCCTTCCCTGCGATTTCATTTGAACCCAGAGGCGAT
>DASSGP010000027.1:0-13584 GCA_035693405.1 Rudaea sp.
CAGCGTCAGTTCGGATTGCCCGAGCATGTCGATGAACCCCGGAGCCACGACCATGCCGCGCGCATCGATCGCGCGCGCCGCTTTCGCATCGGCCAGCCGGCCGATCGCGGCAATGTGGCCGTCCTTCACGGCGACGTCGGCCGCGTACCACGGCGATCCGGTGCCATCCACGACATGGCCGTTGCGGATGATGAAGTCGTAGGCTGGGTCGGCGGCGGAAGACGCGCCGGCGTACAGAATACCGGCCACGAGAAGCACAAGACCATTGCGACTAGACATCGGCGACTCCCCTGAGTGAATGCGGCGATTGTACTTTGCCGCGGGGTCGATTGTGCGTTGGTCGCCGGGGTGCCGTGGAACGCGCCATGCGGAGCATGGGCGTCCCCGGTTTGGCGCGCGGGCCGTTGCAGCCGCGCAAAAGAGCGCTCAAGCTGCGCCGATGACGAAAACCGGCTTCATCATCGCCAACCTGTTCCGGCGCAAGCTGCGCACGACGCTTACGTTGCTGTCGGTGACGTGCGCGTTCGTGTTGTTCGGTCTGCTCCAGGCGGTCAACGTGCTGCTCAAGGCCGATGTCAGCTTCGTCGGCGCGACACGCCTGATCACGCAGGCGAAGGTTTCGTTCACGCAACCGTTGCCGATTCGCCTGCTGCCGCAGATCGAGGCGATTCCCGGTGTGCAGGCAGTCGCGCACTCGCTCTGGTTCGGCGGCGTGGTCGGCGACAACACGCAGATCGCCGCGTTTGCCGTCGACGGCGACCGCTTGCGCAGTGTCTCGCCGCAGTGGGTGATGGCCGAAGAGCAGTGGCGCGCTTTCGAGGCGACGCGCACCAGCATGATTGCCGGTCGCCTGCTGGCCGACCAGCAGGGTTGGAAAATCGGCAGCAAGATCCCGATCAAGTCGAACATCTTTCCGCAGCGCAACGGCAGCAGGGACTGGGCATTCGATCTGGTCGGCATCTTCGACGGCAAGGACGAGGCCGCGCAAAAGCAGACCCTGCGTGCATACCTGAACTATGCGTATTTCGACGAGGCCAACCAGTACGGTCGCGGCAACGCCGGATTCTTCATCCTGCGCCTGGCCAACCCGGATCAGGCACAATCCGTGGCCCAGACCGTCGATGCGATGTTCGAAAACTCGCCCGATGAAACCAAGACCCAGACCGAGCAGGATTTCATCGTCAATTTCGTCAAGCAGATTGGCGACATCGGCCTGATCGTGCGCTGGATCCTGTTCGCAGTGTTCTTCACCTTGCTGCTGGTCGTGGGAAACACGATGGCGCAAGCGGTGCGCGAGCGCGTCCCGGAACTCGCGATTCTCAAGACCCTGGGTTTCTCCAATGAAAGCGTGCTCGGTTTTGTTTTCGCCGAGGCGGTGATGTTGTGCGTACTGGGTGGAGTGACCGGATTGGTGATCGCCACGATAGCCGCGGTTGTAGTAGCCGACGCAACTAACGCGCCGGTGGTAGTCGACTACCGCGTCTGGGGCATGGGCGTGGTCGCGATCATCGCGCTCAGTATCGCCGTCGGATTGTTGCCGGCATTGAAGGCGCGACGGCTCAGTATTGTCGACGCATTGGCGCGTTGAACTTTTCCAATAAGGCTCAGGTACTACTTCGCCCGAGCGCTTGGCGTTCCCCGACCCTCACCCCAACCCCCTCCCGGCGGGAGAGGGGCTTTCGACCGGCTGCGCGGTATCGCGGCCGAATATGTCGGAAGTCACTCTTCCCGCTCGATCGGGGCGCTGGCCTGAACCCGGCAGAAAATATTTTTGATTTCCATGTGCGGTTTTTCCGCGTTTTCGCGTTATTAGGGGCAGCGTGATTGAAGTGGGTTCGAAAACGCCGGGCACGCGGCGCTGGCGCAAGCGAAAAAAGCAGCGCTCCGGACGAACCAGGTTTCGAATTTCTTCCCTACGACGAACAATCAGAGGAAATGGTCATGTTCACGAAAAAGCTGTTGAGTCTGGCTTTTGCATTTGCTGCGCTCCCTTGCACCGGTGCCTTCGCCTCCGAAGGCACCTGCAGCGTGTCCTTGACGCAGGATCCGCTGGTCATGCGCCTCGGCAAGGATGAGTTCCGCATCGCGTTCGGCCTGGATGCCGCGAGTTGCAAGGAAACCGGCTGCGCCGGTTCGATCCGCTACAACACCACGTGGGAAACCGAAGACGGTATCCGCAGCACGGAACAGAAAACCGTGACGTTCAACATCCCGGACGGCGCGGAGCGCTCGCTCAGCGTGGACCGCAGCTATTTCGATACCGCCGAAGCCAAGCACACGACGAAAGTCATCGGCGTCGACGTCAGCCAGATCAGCTGCGACAGCCAGCCGCAGACAGGGCTCGCGAGCCGCTAACGGCTTGGCTCCTTCCTCTGCGAAGCGGGGGAAGGACGCCGGCAGCGTGAACCAGCTTTGCAGGCCAGGCGCACGCTGGCCGGCTACTTTATCTTCACGCTGACCTGATTCGAATAGGCCGATACGCGCCCGGTCGTCGTGTTGAACGCCTGGACGCGGAACAGGTAGGTACCCGAAGCGACGCCCGACTGCGGAAACGTTGTTGCGTTCGCCGCGGTCGTACCGATACGGGCAAAGACACCGGTGGCCGACGGTGCGCGCTCGATGTAGAAGCCCTGTTCGTTGTTGGAATTGTCGGTCCAACGCAGCGTTGCGGTGCCGGGCTTCGATGCCGATGCCGAAAGTCCCGACGGCGCGTTGATCGCGTTCGAATCGGCGGTTGCCGTGATCGTGACGTTTTTCGAATCGGTCGCGCCGAGGTTGTCAGTGACCGTGAGTGTCGCCGTAAAGGTGCCGGCGTTGACATATGTATGCGATGCGCTGATGCCGGATGCACTCGAGCCGTCGCCGAAATTCCAGCCGTAACTCGCGATCGATCCGTCGGGATCGCTCGAACCGGAACCGCTGAATGCCACGGCCAGCGGCACGGTGCCGCTGGTCGGCGTTGCGGTGGCAGCGGCGACTGGTGGCTGATTCGCAGTGCCGCCGGCGCCGACGATGTACAAAGTTATACTTTGCGCCGGCACCGACGTGGCGAAACTCGAGCCGCCGAAGTTGATATCCGACAAACGCGTGATCGCATTCGCCGAAGTCAGTTGCCATGCCTGCGCGGTGCCAGCCGCCGCGAAGTTCGCAAGGTTCACCGTCACCGGCGTTGAACCCGACAGCACCTTGCTGATGACCATCAGCGTCATCGCACTGTCCGATGCGCGTGTTGCCGCGAACGCGGACAGACTGTCTGGGTTCGGCACACTGGCCGAAACACTGGTCTCGCCGAACGCCGACTTGTTGCCGTCGTAGTTGCGCCAGATCTTCATCGCCTTGTAGGTCGGCGTCGAGGAATCCGGCGTCGTCCAGCGCGTCGCGATGTCGAGCCCTTCGCGGCCGAAGATGCCGTAGATGTCGGCCTGCGTCGTCGCGCCGTTGATGTGGCTCTCGGCGCCCCAGTTGTACTCGGTGATCGCCGTCTTCAGGCCTGGATAGTACGTCGCGACCCAGTTGCGGATGCGCGGAATCAGTTGCACCCTGTCGTTTATCCAGGTCGCGTCGACATAGTTCGGGTCCCACAGCGAGCGGGTCGAGCGATTGCGCAACTGCTGCATCGCCGTCGACGTGTCGTTGCCGAATTCGCCGCCCTGCGGATACCAGTGCACGGAAAACACGTCGAGCAGGCGCCGGCCGGTCGCGACCTCGTTCTGGTGCATCTGGTCGAGCAGCCAGGGCAGGTAGTCCCAGTTCGCATGCGCGGCGCGGTCGGGATAGCAGCACCAGTTGTGGGCCGCTCCGTACTGCTGGTCGTAGCCGCTGTAGAAGTAGCCGCTCCAGCCCCATTCCTCCGGGCCGACGACCGTAGCGGCCGGATCGACATTCTTGACCATCGTCGCGTAATCGGTCATGCGCTGGCGGATCTCGTCCATCGTCGCGCCGACCGGATGCACGTCGCGATGCGTCGATTGCCAGATGCTGTGTTCGTTGTCGAGGATGTAGTACTTCAGGCCCGCGCCGGAGGCGTTGCCCCATTGCGTCACCAGATGCTGGACCCAGCCTTGCTGCAGAGCCGTGTCGTTCGGAACGTTGGCATCGTTCGGGTCGTTGCCGGCGATATTCTGGCCGGTGCTCCGCAGCACTCCGTTACCGGCGTCCGGATACCACTGGGCGTCGTTGCCGGTCTGTGTGCCGTATTTCGCCTGTGAAAAACTTGCCAGTTTTCCGCGGTTTGCACCAAGTTTCGCGACCCAGTCGAGCATCGGCAAGGTCAACATGGCCTGTGCGCTGGCGGCCTTGCTCTGCGCGATGAACGTGTCACCGCGCTCGCCGGCGACAGCGCTGGTGTCCGCGATGCTCTCAAAGTACCAGTCGAAATCGCGGTTGTCGGCATTGAGCTGCCAGTTGTAGCGCGATGCGTTGTTGCCGCCGTAACGATTGAGCGGGCTGTTGAGGTCATTGAGTTGCGCCGTGCTGCCATAGGCAACGCCGTAGATCAGCGGACTGATCGCGTGGCGATTGGCATTGGCGTCGATGTTGACCGTGACCGCCGCATTCTGCGCATATGCAGACGATGCCGCGACCAGGGCAAGCGTGCAGGAGGAAAGAACGCGCGCGTGAACTCCTTGCGACATGATATCCCTCTTCTTGTTCCGGTTGGCTTCAGCTGGCGCACGCGATTGCATGCTGATTGCTGACTGGAGCAAGTTGCCACATTCGATCGTTAAGGCAGCGTGATTTGCGACGATCGTTTGCCGCACGCATGCGCGGTTTCATCTGCGCTGGTCGATACGGCGGCAAGTACCCACTGAACGCGGTCCTCCTTGGCCTTGGGACCGTTTGGCCGAGATGTGGGGTGCGAACGCGATGCGCCTTATGGTCCGGCCTCGAATCCATTCTTGAACAGGCGGTCCTGGCGTTCGAACGCGCCGATGTCGGCGGTGCCCCCGATTACGCGCGGAAACCCCGGTCCGCGTTGGTCATTGGCAAACAGCAGGTTGCTGCCCTTGTCGATGGCTGGACTGCCAGCGAGCAGCGCGTGCGTGAAAGTCGGGCCCCCGTTGTCCTGCAGGGGGCCGAGCTTCGGATCCGACGACAGATTGCCACCGGGAACCGCAAGCGTCGACGCACGGATGATGTTGCCCTTGCCGGTGAGCGCCGCCGTACTGCTGCCGCCGATGTCGGCCGCTGCCGGGTTCTGTGCGGCGACATTGTTGGCAACGATCGAACTCGTGAAAAGATGAGGCGACAGTTTCAGGTAGGCCCCGCCGCCAGCGACGAGCGCGTAATTGTTTGCGACCGTGCAGGAAGTGAAGGGCGCGATCGCATTGACGAATAGTCCCCCGCCATCGCCTCCCGCCCGGTTGCCGGAAATCGTGCTGTCGAGGAAGGCTGTGTGCGTGTAGGCGTAGGTCGGATTCGTCCGCACATACATGCCGCCACCGTCTCCGCCGGCGTGGTTGTTCGAGACCGTCGAATAGTTCAGGCGCGCATCGCCATACACATAAACGCCGCCGCCGCGGTTGGCGTAGTTGTTGGCGACCGTCGAATAGGCCATCCCGAACGCCTGATTCTTGTCGACCGTGTACGTGGCGAAGACACCGCCACCGCGCGAACCGGCCTTGTCGCCGACGGCGCTGTTGCCGCTGACGATGGAATTTGCGATGACGACTCCGTGTGCCCACACGCCGCCGCCTTCCGCCGACCCGTACTTCGCGGCGGTGGCTTTGCTGTTCATGACGGCGCTGTTCTTGGTCAGGGCAACTCTCTGCCGCGAATAGACTGCTCCGCCAAACACATTGCCGCCGCCGGGTGGTGAAGTCAGCGAGCAATCGGAAACGCTACTGCTCTCGAGTATCAGGTCGCCGTGCGAATAGATGCATCCGCCACCGTAACCTGCGCTGGTGTACGTTCCGTTGACAATCGAAAGATCGTGGATCGTCAACGTGTCGGAGCCGTTGTGAACGAGCACGCGGCCTGCGTTGCTGCCGTCAATGATCTGTCCGGACCCTTTCAGCACCATGCCGGCCGTGCCGCCGCCGCCCGGGTCGGTCAGCGCGCCCGTGGTCAGAGTGATGCGGCTGCAGGCAAGTTGCGTCAGGTCGATCGTGACGCCATCGAGTGCATTGAAATACGCGTCGCGCAGGCTGCCGGGTCCGGAGTCGTTGCAGTTGCCGACGACAACCGTGCTCGTTGCAACCGCGTCAGGTGGACTGCTGCTGCGCCGCGTGGCTGCGCTCGGTGCAGCGACGGCCAGCGTGACGCTGTCCCGGCCACAGACCGGATCCGCTCCGGACAGGAGGATCAGCAGACACGAGGCGAGCGGTCGCATGCGCGGGAATCGGGCGGTTGATCGTGGGCCTGGCGTCATCGCAGTCACCGTTCCGGATTCGAGTCATTGCGTAAAACGAATGTCGATACGGCGATGTGCCACGAGCATGCCGTGATTCGGAATTTTTCGCTCGACAACAGTGTGGGTTGTCTTGACTCCCGGCGCGCGATGAACTCGAGTTCGTTCGAGGTGCAGTCGAGGAACACGCAGCGAAGCGTTTGTCAGGCTCGCGCGATCCCGCGTCGTCGCTCTGCTTGCGACGACGCGGTAGTCCGGCTTGTCTCAGCCGGCCGCCTTGCGCAGCGCCGCCAGATCGAACTTCTTCATCTGCAGCATTGCCTGCATTGCCTTCGGGTGCTTGATGAGGTCTGGCAGTTCGGTCGGGACGACCTGCCAGGACACGCCGTATCTGTCCTTGAGCCAGCCGCATTGCTGCGCCCTCGGGTCGCCGCCTTCTGCAAGCTTGTCCCAGTAGTGATCGATCTCTTTCTGGGAGGTGCAGTTGATGACGAGCGAAATCGCTTCGTTGAACTTGAAGTGTGGACCGCCGTTCAGAGCAACGAAACGCTGGCCATCGAGTTCGAACGCTACGGTCATTGCCGAGCCTTCCGGTCTGCCCGAAGCTTGCGCCGCTGCCTTGTCGTAGCGCATGACACTGACGATGTGCGAGTTCGGGAAGATCGCGGCGTAAAACGTTGCGGCTTCCTCGGCCTGGGTATCGAACCAGAGGAACGGCGTGATGCGCTGGGCTCTCATGTTCATGACATTTCTCCTGACTGCCTGGTTGTCGTGAGTGCGGTCAGAGGGTCATCGGCCAACGGTCGTTGATCGATCTTCATCCTCCTTACCTGTATGTCGGAGCAGCGTGCGCGGTTTCGACATCCGGCAGCCAACTCGCAACACGACCTTCCAGTCGGGACCGGCTGGGGGTTGACAGCATTTGGAAAGCGGTGCCGGTTCCGGCGACGCAACGGCAGGCTTTCGGGGTTCGTCAGCGACACTTGTCAGCCGACAATGTCGGCAGCCCGCTCACGCCGCTCTCGCGTGTCTATCCGGAAACAATTCGGTCATTGCTGCGCCGTGCGGAACCAGCTGGCGTGCGATGCGACGACCAGCCTCGTGGCTGGGCCGCCGGCACGAACGAACGCCTGCCGGTGACAAAACAGACCCCTCACAAGGTTGGGCGCTTCGCTTACACAAGCCTTCTCCCGCCATTCGGCGGGAGAAGGCAAACGCGTGGTCCTGACGTGAGTGGTCCTAGCTACCTCAGCCGCCACCGCCGCCGTTGTCTTTCTTCTTGTCCTTCTCGTTGTCCTTCGGCGCGTGCTGGGGCGCCTGACGCGCGACAGACGTTTGACGCTGTGGTGCGTGCTGCTGTTGTTGCTGCTGCTGCGGCGGTGGTGGTGGCGAATGTTGCGCCACTGCCTGAGGAGGCGCCTGTGCCGGCGCCCGCTGTTGTTGTGGAGCGCTCCGCTGCACTGGCGCGCTGCGTTGCTCCGGTGCACGCTGCGTGTAGGCCGGGGCGCTATGCTGCTGGGCCGGCGGCGCACTGCGTTGTTCCGGCGCGCGCTGCGTATAGCTCGGACGCGCGCTTGGAGCGGGCTGCTGGACGCGCTGCTCGGACGCCCGGTTTTGCGGCGACGCACGCTGTTGCTCTGCGCGGTAGTTCGGAGCATGTTGTTCGCTTGCCCGAGACTCCGTTGGCGCGCGTGACAATGCTGGCGTGGGCTGCCGGGACTCGCGCGTTGTTGCCGCTGTCGAGCGGCTGTTCTGCGGCATATTGAAGTTGCTGCGCGAACGCGAGGCCGATTCCGAACGCTGCGTCATCGACGGACCGGTTTCGGGCGCGACGTGATTCGTGTTGCGTGCGGCGCTTGCATTGCCGCGAACGGACTCATTGTTGCGTGCCTCGGCGTTGCGCGTGCTCGGCGCCGCTGCGGCCGTGGCGCGCTGCTGCTGCTGCCGCGTTTCCGCGCCATGGCTTATTGCGTTCTGACCTGACGACGTGCCGTGCGCAAACGTGGACGACCTTATGCGCGATTGCTGCGCGGTCGTTTCGGCCGGATTGCCGCGCTGGTTGTCCCGGGCCGCGTTGGTGGCCTGGCGACCGCGATTGTCGTTCGGTGTCGAGCGCAAGTTGTTTGTCTCTCCGCGCGCCGATTGTGCGGTCGATGTGCGCGCCGCGTTGTTCTGCTGGCCGCCCGGATGGACAAAGTCGGCCGACCGGACGTGTGATGACGGCGCGTTCCCATTGCCGTTAGCCACTGAGCGATCGACGCTGCGCCCGCTTGGCGACTGCTGCGGTCCACGAGCATTGCCGTTGCTTGCCGCGCTACCGGGCGTTTGCGCCGCCATCGGACGCGCCGGCGAAGCCGCGCCGGCACGATTGACTACGCGCACATTGGCAGCCGTCGCGTTCGCATTGCGTCCGTTCGTTTGCGCGGCAAGAGTGTGCATCTGGTTCACGCTCAACGGCTGGCCAGCACTCTTCTGCAGTGCCGGCTGCCGCTGGGCGAAAGAAGGCGTCTGGGGCGGCGGGGTGTGCGCCGCCACGACCGTACGGTTCATCACCGTGGACGGCGGCGCCGCCGCACGTCCGCGGCCGGCAACCAGGCTTGCCTGGGTCGGCGCAACCATTGCTCGCGGCATCACGCGCGCATTCGCCATGGTCGTTCGATTCACTGCGATTGCCGAAGACGCGACCGGTCGTCCGGAGACGAAGGCAGTCGACTGCACCGCAGTCATGGCGCGCGGCGCGTTGCGGTTCGCATAGGTCAACTGCGAGTAGTTGACGCTGCCATTGGACCACGAGCCGTAATAATTGTTGACGACAGTGTGGTTGATGTAGGTGTTTCCGACGTTGACGCGATTGAAATAATCGCGGCCGCAGCGGTAGCCCGGAAAGTAGACATCGCCCGGACCGAGCGCGAACCAGCCGATCGGTCCGCCCACCGAAACACTCAGACCGAAACCGCCGCCGCCGACGAAGGCGACCAGCGCGGGCGAATACACCGGGGCGACATCATAAGGTCCAGGCACCCAACCCCAGCGCGATCCCACGTAGGCCCAGCGGCCGTAATGGAATGGCGCGAAGCCCCACGGCGCATCATCGACCCAGGTCCAGCCCCAGGGATCTACCCAAACCCAGTGACCGTCATGATAGGGCGCCCAGTCGGCAGATACGCTGCTGGGATACCAGACGTGGCCATATTCCGGCGCGTCTTCCCAACTGCCGTACTGGTCGAGGTCCTGGTAGCCGACGACATCCTCGGACACGTAGTTCCGCGCGGGGGCGCGTTCATAGCGTTCGTCGCGCGTCGACGCATAGCGGTCGAAATCATCCCGTGCGCGGATCTGGTTGACCTGGTAGTCGACCAGTTGCGAATCGTTGAAACGCACCGTTTGTCCTTCCGCGATGGCGACGCGCTTGCCGCCTTCGCCGATGGCATCGCCGCCGCCGCGCCAGGCGGTGACGGTCGTAAATCCACTCTGCGGATCGACGTCAATGCGATAGTCGCCGACGCGACTGGCGACGAATGCGATCGTCGGCGTGTCGACCTCGTAAACTTCGTCGCCGTGGAGGCGCCGTACATTGATATTCAACGTACCCTGGGTCAACTCCATTTGCGCCATCTGGTCGTTGAGGTTCAGGAAGTCGAAGTTCGATCCGTTGTCGAGACGCACGGTCGACGCGCCGACCTGCAATTCCGCGCGCCCGCCATCGGCGATCCACAAGCGGTCGCCGGTAACGATCGGGCGATTGAGTTGCGCCTGTACCCAGTCGTTTTCGCCGGCTGGCGTGAAGCTGACGTTGCCGGACATGTCCGAAAGACGCGCGACGCGCGCCGGCGGATCGAGTTGTCCGGGCGCGGCGGCGAGCGACGCTCCGGGCGCCGAATCGTAAGGTCCGCGATCGTTTGGCGCCTGTGCTCCGGCCGAGAACGCCAGGGCCGCGCCGATCAACAAGGCGAGCAAGCGTTGCTTGGTATACATGTCTACTACTCCTGATGCCGAGCATCGGCGCAGACTGCGCGATGCAAGCGGCTTGAAAACCACGTGCGCCACATTCGGCGGCGCATCAATCCGGCATTTCGCCGTTGGTGTGATTTAAGCGCAGCACGACTGAACGACAACCTTCGAATCTGCGTTCCCGCTAATACTGTTCAGCCGTCGGCCAGCAAGGTAACCGCGACGCTTGCCTCGGCCCGGCTGCACATGGGCGTTTTGGGGCCCAAGCGCGCGCAACTCGTCGACATCGAGCGCAGCACTCGCGATCCGCTGGACGGCGAATGCAAGACAGCGAGAGGAATATATTGAATAGCGATCCCTTCTCCCGCGCTGAGCGGGAGAAGGGCAGAAAGAGCGATCAACCTCCGCCGCCGTCCTTCTTCTTGTCACCGCCGTGCGGCGGCGGTGCGTGCTGTGGTGCCGAGCGCGCCATCGATGTCTGGCGCTGCGGGCCGCCCCCCGGGCCACGCTGCTGCGGCGGTGGCCTATGCTGGATGGCGGCTTGTTGGGGTGCCCGCTCCTCCATCGGCATTCGCTGCTGGGGCGCGTTGTGCGGCACCGGACCGCTGCGCTGCGGAGCATGCTGAGCATAGGCCGGACGCGACGTCGTTGGCGGCGCGGACCGCTGCGTTGCCACGCGCTGGTCGGCGCGGTAGCTCGGAGCTGACGAACGATGTCCGTTCCCACCGGCAATGGCCGCCGAGGAACGCGACGTCTGCGGTGCAGCCGAGCCGCCGGGCGAACGGGTCGCCGATTCGCCGCGGTGCGTCGAGGCCGGTGCACTATTCCCGGTGTGCGCGCCGTTGCCCGGGTTCGCCGACGTCGCGGCTGTCTGTCGTTGCTGCTGCATCACGGCACCGCGATCGCTCGCGTTCGCGCCCTGGCTGGAAGCTGGTGGATGCGCGAATGTCGCGGACCGGACGTGACCTTGCTGGCCCGTCGTGGCATCGGGCTGGTTGCCGCCAGCAACGTTCGTGAGCGCATGCCCGTTGTTCCCTTGGCCACGCGCAGACTGCGCCGACGATTCACGTTGTGCGCTGTTCTGCATGTCGGCCGCCGTCGTTGACTTGGCACCAGTCGGCTGCGCCGCCGCGACGGAGCCTGCCGCGCCCGCCGAGCCGCGATCGCCCACGACACGCACGTTGTTGGATGAAGCCGGTGTTCCAGTCGCGCCGCCGCGCACGTTACCGGGCTGCGCCGCCAGCGAGCGCATCTGATTCATGCTCAGCGGCTGGCCAGCATTCTTCTGCAGCAGCGCTTGGCGCTGCGCGAAGGATGGCTGCGCGGCTGGTGCGCGCGCCGCAACGACGCTGCGGTTGGTCGCAGTGGCCGGTGGCGTCGCCGTCGCACTGCCGCTGCCGGCGACGAGGCTCGCGCGCGTCGGCGCAACCATCGCGCGTGGCAGAACTCGCGCGTTCGCCATGGTCGTGCGATTGACTGCCACTGCAGAAGTGGCAACCGGCCGTCCCGCCGCGAACGCCGCGGTCGGCATCGCGGTCAGCGCGCGCGGCGCGTTGGCATTGGCAAACGTCATCTGCGAATAGTTCACGTTGCCGCTCGACCACGCTCCGTAGTAGTTGTTCACGACGTTCTGGTTGATATAGGTATTGCTGACATTGACGCGGTTGAAATAGTCGCTTCCGCCGTAATAGCCCGGAAAGTAGACGTCGCCCGGGCCCAGTGCGAACCAGCCGATCGGACCGCCGAACGAAGCGCTTACGCTGAAGCCGCCGCCACCGACGAACGCGACGAGCGCGGGTGCATACACCGGAGCGACAGCGATCGGCCCAGGCACCCAGCCCCAGCGCGTGCCGACGTAGGCCCAGCGGCCATAATGGAATGGCGCAAAGCCCCACGGTGCATCATCGACCCAGGTCCAGCCCCACGGATCGACCCAAATCCAGTGGCCGGCATGATAGGGCGCCCAGCCGACCGCGACGGTGGTTGGGTACCACACATGGCCGTATTGCGGCACGCTCTCCCAAGTGCCGTACTCGTCGAGATCTTCATAGCCGACCACGTCCTCGGAGACGTAGTTGCGCGCAGGCGCGCGCGCATGCCGCTCGTTGCGCTTGGTGCAGTAGAGATCGAAATCATCCGGGGAAGAGACATTGACCTGGTAGTCTTTCAGTCCTGAATCATTGAAACGAATCGATTGTCCTTCCTCGACAGCGACGCGCTTGCCACCTTCGCCGACGACTTCGCCACCACCGCGGCGCGCTGTCACGGTAGTAAATCCACCCTGCGCGTCGACGTCGATGCGATAGTCGCCGACGCGACTGGCAATGAATGCAATCGTCGGCGTATCGACCTCGTAGGTCTCATTGCCATTCAGACGCCAGACGTCGAGATTCAACGTGCCCTGGGTCAGTTCCATCTGCGCGATCTGATCGTTGAGGTTCAGGAAGTCGAAGTTCGACCGGTAGTCGAGGCGGATCGTCGACGAGCCGACCTGCAATTCGGCGCGTGACTTGTCGTCGGTCCACAACTTGTCGCCGGTGACGACCGGACGATTCAACTGCGCCTGGACCCAGTTGTTTTCCCCGGCTGGCGAGAAGCTGACATTGCCGGAAGTGTTTGCGAGGCGCGCGACGCGCGCCGGTGGATCGACCTGGGCCGGCGCCGCGGCGTCCGAAGCACCCGGAGCCTCGTTCGGCGCCGGCGCGGCGGCAGTGGAAGCAGCCGGAGCGTGGTTCGCGCCCGACTCGGGAGGTGCCTGCACGCCCCCGGAACATCCCAGCGCGGCACCGATCAACAGAACCAGCAAACTTTGCTTCATGTACATGACGTACTCCTCATGCCGCCGTCCGGTAGGTTGCGCCATGCGGTCGGCTGACAACGGGACGTGGCGGCACAATCCGCCGCGCATCGGTCCGGCAATTCGCCGTTGTGCCATTTAAGCGCAGCAGGGCTGAATGCGACCCGCCATTTCGAGGGAGCGGGGACGGCTGTTCAGCGCGCGGCAAGCAACCTGACCCGGCGCAATGCGGCTGGTGCGAGCCTCCGCTTGCCAGTCGTGACGAATGGCCTTGGCTGGCTCAACCGTTCGCCGCTACAGTTCGCGTCAACTTGCAGGGGAGTTCGAAACAAATGAAGCGACCAGTCGCTCTGGTTATGCTGATCGCGTTGCTGGCTGCCGCCACGCCGTTGGCCGTCGCCGCCGATGCAGCAAAGCCCGAAGGCGCAAAAGCCGACTCGGCCAAGCCTGAGGAAAAAATTCCCGAGGCCAAGGTTTCAGTGACCAA